>JAJZUN010000207.1 GCA_021848555.1 Pseudomonadota bacterium
CCCTCGGCTAGCAGTTATCCTTGCCGCATGCGACAAGTCCGGTACTCCTGCAGGGGACTTTCACCCCATCAACTCATGCCCATGTCGGGCGTACACCCTGTGTTGGTGCCGACGGGCCGCGAGCGTCTCGTCTCATCAACCGCCTTGCCGGCCCGCGGCACAACACCACGTTATCTGACGCCATGCAGCACCGTGCCTTCGCCTCAACTTCGCCTCGGCGTCAGATAAACGCTATTCGTTAGGCATATGCAAGATTCTGCCGTCACGATTTCGATCATTGCCTCCGCCTTCCTGCTTGCCGGAATGGTGAAAGGAGTCGTCGGGACAGGTCTGTCACCGATAGCGATGGGCCTGCTCGCTCTCGTCATGCCGCCTGTCCAAGCAGCAGCGCTTCTGGTCGTCCCTTCGCTGGTCACGAATGTGTGGCAGTTAGCAGCCGGACCGAGTTTCGTTGCCCTACTCAAGCGCTTTTCCACAATGATGGTCGCGGTATGTGTGGGCACGTCCGCCGGCATCGGGTTGCTCACGGCAAGTGCGGGCGCAATAGCAACCGCGGCGCTGGGCGCAGTACTTGCGGTCTACGGGGTCGTTGGCCTCATCGCCGCTCGCTTCGTCGTTTCACCGCGATCCGAGCGGTGGCTTTCACCATCGGTCGGCTTGATTACCGGAGTTCTCACGGGCGCGACCGGTATTTTCGTAATCCCAGCCGTGCCGTATTTCAACTCGCTCGGATTGGAGAAGGAAGATCTCATTCAAGCGCTCGGCCTGTCCTTTACGGTATCTACGCTGGCGCTTGCCGTTGGTTTGATGGCGACTGGTCAATTCAAGGCGGCTGTAGCAACCAGTTCCTTGCTGGCTCTGCTTCCCGCGCTGGGAGGCATGTTTTTCGGGCAACGCGTTAGAAACTGGTTGAAGCCTGAAGTGTTCCGCCGTTGGTTCCTCGTCGGACTCGTCATTCTTGGCACGTATATGGTCGTGCGCGCAGTAGGTGCGATTTGACAAATGCCTAACAAGCGCATCGAGGCCGACCTTCACAAGCGGGCTTTGCCCGCTTGCTCGGCGGCTCATGCGCGACGTTCGGCCTCATAGAACTGCCCTCCAAGTGACGCTTGACATCTGTCGCCCATGGGCTACACTATCTCCATGCGCGTCGAAGAGACAGAGGTCTATCGCGAATGGATCAACGGGCTGAAGGATCGCGCCGGCAGAGCTCGGATTCAGGTTCGCGTTGACCGGCTGGTTCATGGGAACCCGGGCTCGCACCGCAACCTGACTGATGGCGTAGCTGAGTTGAAGATAGATTTCGGGCCGGGATACCGCGTTTACTACACGCAGCGGGGGACCCGACTCATCCTACTGCTCGCCGGCGGAGAGAAGTCGACGCAACAGAGCGATATCAAGATGGCCGTTCACTTGGCCAGGAACTTTCAGGAGTAGCAAGCTATGCCCAAGACCATCCCGAAGAAGGCAGCAAAGACCAGGACGATTCCGTATGACGTTGCCGCACAACTGCGTACCCCTGAGGAGATGGCTGCGTACCTCGATGCCTGGCTCGAAGAAGCACCTGATGACGCGACCGGCATCGCCAGGGCACTCGGTGACATTGCCCGCGCTAAGGGCATGACAATGGTTGCAAAGGAAGCAGGTCTAAGTCGTGAGAGCCTGTATCGGGCTCTTAGCGCCGATGGGAACCCAAGCTTTGCGACTGTGCTGAAGGTCGCAAAGGCCCTTGGCGTCAAGCTGCACGCGGAGGCCGCCTAAATGAGCAATGCCGTGATTCTCCGCTCTGAGCTAACCTGCCCGCATTGCGGGGTGGTTCGCGAGGAGACCATGCCCACGGACGCGTGCATGTTCTTCTATGAGTGCACCGGGTGCGGCGCAGTGCTTCGGCCTAAGCGCGGTGATTGCTGTGTATTCTGTTCATACGGTTCGGTGAAGTGTCCGCCAATTCAGGGGTCATCGCAATGCTGCGGCCCGGCCCCCTGATTGTTGTCCCGCAGCCCAACCTGGCGCTCAACCGCGACCCCGTGAAGCGCCGCATTTCGTCGTTACATCGCGCGCGTTAGCGCCACGCTGGACGCCCTGAATCGACGGAGGCAATAGTGCCTTTTACGCACAGACTGGCGGCACGCGACGATCTCGACCGGATCGTGGAGATTTACAACGCCACGATCCCGTCCCGATGCGTGACGGCGGACACTGAGCCCGTGTCGGTCGAGAGCCGGATCGATTGGTTCGGGCAGCACAATCCGGACCGTCGGCCGCTTTGGGTGGTGGAGCTAGAAGGGCGTATTGCAGGCTGGCTGAGTTTCTCGTCGTTTTACGGGCGGCCTGCATACGACAGGACCGCCGAACTCAGCATTTACGTCGATGAGCCCTATCGCAAGCTCGCCCTGGGCTCGTATCTGCTGGCGCAGGCAATATACCGCGCGCCGTCGCTTGAGCTGGATACGCTGCTCGGCTTCATTTTCGGTCACAACCAGCCTAGCCTGAGATTGTTCGAAATATTCGGCTTTGAACGCTGGGGCGAGCTGCCGCGGGTGGCGCTGTTGGATGGCATCGAGCGCGACCTGGTCATCGTCGGCCGCCGCGTATGACACCACCCGCCCCGGGCTTGCCGCCATTGGAGGATCACATGCCATCGCTCGCGCAACCGCGCCAAGCCGCATCCGCGCTCAACTGGCTGCACCTTGCCGCGCTTGTGACTATCGCCGCGTTTTCGTGCACGCCCGCGCTGGCCCAGGAACCCGCCGGACTGGCGCCGCTGCTCGCCGCGCCGCACCGCACGGCCGGCAACGTCGCACGCGACGCCTACCGCCATCCGCTCGAAGTGCTCGCCTTCTTCGGCATCCGGGAGGACAGCACGGTGGTCGAAATCCTGCCCGGTGCCGGCGGCTACTACATGGAACTCCTCGTGCCCTATCTGAAAGCCAAAGGGCTGTACATCGCTGCAAACCGGGACGGCGCCGCGCCGCCGCAGTACCTTGCCGACCATCGCAAGCTGCTCGCCCGGCTGCAGGCGGAACCCGCCCTCTACGAGAAGGTTCTGGTGACCCAGTTCAACGCCGATCTGCACGCGATTGCGCCGCCGGGCAGCGCCGATTTCGTGCTCACCTTCCGCAACCTGCACAACTGGATGGCGCGCGGCGAACTCGAAGGGGCGCTGCGCGCTTTCCACAAGGCGCTGAAGCCCAGCGGCGTGCTCGGCGTGGTCGATCATCGCGGCCGCACCGATATGACCCAGGAGGCGCAAATGCAGTCGGGCTACGTGCGCCAGGACGTCGCGATCGCGCTGATTGAAAAGGCCGGGTTCAGGCTCGCCGGCACGTCGGAAGTCAACGCCAACCCGAAGGACAGCAAAGATCACCCGGAGGGCGTGTGGACGCTGCCGCCGACGTATCGCCTGAAGGACAGGGATCGCGCGAAATACGCGGCCATCGGTGAAAGCGACCGCTTCACGCTCAGGTTCGTGAAGCAGTGAGGCGCCCCATCCTCGCCGACGCAGCCAGGCCGCATCGGGGCAGATCCGGGCCATGCATCCCCGGCGAAGTTCTGCACGCTATTCATTTGCCTTACAATAGTCCTCAGCAACCGTCCGGGGCCCGACGACCGCTGTCGACCAAGGGCAATAACCGCAGGAGTCCGATATGGCGCTTAATCTACCCAAGCTTGCTGTTCCCAAGCTGACTCTGGACAGGAAACGGCTTCCGGTGATCGTGGGCGGCGTGGCCGTTCTCGCTGCGGCGGGATGGTTCGGCTGGCAATATCTCGCCGGGGAAACGCCACCGCCGCCTAGCAAGCCTCAGGCCGTGACGGCGGCCAAACCCGCGGCAAAAGCCCCGGCCCCGGTCGACCCCGCCGTGGCGCGCGACAAGCTGATCGGGGAAGTGCTGGTCGCATCGGGACTGAAACAGCAGCTGGAGCAGTTGCCGCAGCGCCTGGCGGCCGGGGTCAGGCAATCCGGCACGCAGGGGAAAAGGATCGCGCCCGCGACGGTTACTGCAATCGAAGACGCGCTAACCAAGGCGTTTGCCGCCGAAGGCTTTCAAGACCAGGTCAGCGCCGACCTGAAGAAAAACTTCGACCAGAAGCGGCTGCAGGCGCTGCTCGCGGATTTATCCTCGCCTACGGCCAAGACCATGATCGCGCTGGAGCGCGCCTCGCCTGCGGCGGATGACCTCGCCAAGTTCGCCCGCAGCCCGGCCGCAATCCGGCCCGCGCCGCAGCGCGCGGCGCTGATCCAGCGCGTGGACGCGGCCACCAGAGCCAGCGACCTGGCGGTCGAAACCGCATTCATTTCCATGAAAGCGGTCGCCACGGGCATCGCCGGCGGGGACGCGCGCAAGTCCGCCGCAATCGACAAGAGCATCGAGAAGCAGCGCGCCGCGTCGACGAAGAAGATCCACGATGCCACCCTGCTCAACCTCGCGTTCAGCTTCAGGGAAGCGAGCGATGCCGAGCTGGAGAAATATGCCGCGATCTACGAGTCGGAAAACAGCAAGTGGTTCTATGGCCTGGTATACGCATCGATGCTGGAACAGGTCAAACGCGCCTCGGCCGAGGCCGGGGAAAGCATAGGCAAGCTGGCTGCGGCGACGCCGGCGGCGGCGCCCAGGCGCGGCGGATCGAAATCGCACGCCGACGCCAGAACCTGCCTTGGCCTGGCCACCAACACCGCGATCATCAAGTGCGCCGACGCCTACCGCTGAAACTAGCCTGAACGGTGCGGCGCGCCAAGGACTGTCAGGGAACATGCGGTGCCAAGGAGGAAGCGGGCCCCGTCCTTTCCCGCCGTGATCGCCGCGTGTTGAACTAAGCGCCTACATCACGCGGTGGGTCAGCGCCGGCAGCATCCGGCGCACGCGCGCGATCTCGGCGTGATCGATCTCGGCCGTCACCACGCCCGGCCCGCTGTCCAGCACCGCGAGCACCTTGCCCCAGGGATCGATGATCATGCTGTGGCCCCAGGTGTCGCGGCCGTTCTTGTGATGACCGCCCTGCGCCGGCGCGAGCACATAGGCCTGGTTCTCCACCGCGCGCGCACACAGCAGCATCTCCCAGTGCGCTTTGCCGGTGGTGGCGGTAAACGAGGAAGGCACGAGAATCAGGTCCACCGTTCCCATCTTGCGGTACATCTCGGGAAAGCGCAGGTCGTAACAAATCGACAGGCCGAGCCGGGCGAAGGGCGTGTCCAGGGTCTTCACCTCGTCGCCGGGTTCGATGCTGCGCGACTCCTGGAAACGCTCGGTCCCGAGATCGAAGCCGAACAGGTGGATCTTGTCGTAGCGCGCAACGCGCCGCCCGGTGTCGTCGAACACCAGGCAGGTGTTGCGCACTTTGTCCGGGTCGGCGCACGCAAGCGGCGCCGAGCCGCCGACCAGCCATACCTTGTTCTTCGCCGCGGCCGCGGCGAGGAAGTCCTGTATCGGGCCGTGCCCGTCGGGCTCGCGCACCGTCACCTTGTCGCGGTCGCGCAGGCCGAGGATGCAGAAATACTCCGGCAGCGCCACCAGCCGCGCGCCCTCGCCTGCGGCGCGCGCGATCAGTTCGCCGGCGGCGGCCAGGTTCGCCTGCACCTCGGGCTCGGACACCATTTGCACTGCCGCAACCTTGAACTTGCCTTCAGCCATGGCTGGTTTTCCTCTCGTCGTCTCGGTCATCGGTGGGGCCCGCCCGCCAGGCCACGCTCATTTCGATTCGCCCGCGGCGGCGTCCGGCTGTGGGCGCGCCAGCTTCTCCACCTTGGGGTCGGCCCAGGTGCCGCTCACCGCATACTCGAAGGCGAAGGCCTGGCCCAGCGGATCCTTGAGCAGGCGCTGCGCCAGGAAGGACG
>JAJZUN010000208.1 GCA_021848555.1 Pseudomonadota bacterium
GCTTGCCCCAGGTGAGCGAGGTCGCGTAGAAGCCGCCGATGCACAGCGCCGACAGGAACACCATCGCGATCAGCCCGCGGCTTTCCGACGGCCGCTTCAGCGCCGGCATCAGCCCACGCCCCAGCAGCGTCACCCAGAACAACAGGCCGACGAACAGCAGGGTCTGCCAGACCCGGCCCATGCTGGTGAATTCGAGGCCCTGGTTGCCGATCCAGAAGCTGAAATCGGTCCCGAGGTGCTGCAGCGTACCCAGCCAGCCGGTGGCGGTGGAACCGACCACGATGAACAGCAGCGCGTAGAACAGCACATTGACGCCGAGCTTCTGGTACTTCGGCTCGTGCCCGGAGATTGCGGGGGCGATATACAGGCCGGTGGCCAGCCAGGCGGTCGCAATCCACAAGACGGCGAACTGCGTATGGATGGTGCGGCTGACGCTGAACGGCAGGATCTGCGCCAGCGGCAGGCCGTAGAAGCCGTTCCCGTCCACCGCGTAGTGTGCGGTAATGATGCCCATGCCGATCTGGGCCAGGATCAGGCCGATCACCACATAGAAGTACTTTTTGGTCGCCAGCATGGAAGGCGTGGGCTTAAGATCGAACAGCGGATCGGCCTTGGGCGGTGTCGGATCGCCTTCTTCCTTGCTCGCCGCGTGGTAGAAAATCATCGCCGCGATCGCGGCGATCATCAGTATGATGCTGGCGATCGACCAGATGCCGGCGCCTGCGGTCGGCGTGTTGCCGACCAGGGCGTCGTGCGGCCAGTTGCTGGTGTAGGAGAGATCGGTTTCCCCCGGACGGTCGGTGGCCGCGGCCCAGGCCGACCAGAAGAAGAATGCCGACAATGCCTGGCGGTCGGCCGGGTCCGGCAGCAAGCCGGGATTCATCGCATATTGCTGGCGCAGTTTGTCCAGCTTCTGCTCATCGCCGAACAGGCCGGTATAGTGCGCCGCGACTGCTTCGACCGCCAGCGCGCGCTCCTTCGACAGGGTGATGGTATCGGCCTGCCGGTCGTAGCTGTTGCGCCGCATTTCGGCTTTCAGGCGCGCGTCCAGGGTGGCTTGCGCACCGGCGCCCAATTGATCGTATGCCAGGCCGTGTTCGCGCTGCGACCACAACTCGCGCAGCGCCAGCGCTTCGCGATGCAGCCAGTCGGCGGACCAGTCCGGCGCGACGTAGCTGCCGTGCCCCCACACCGATCCCAGCTGCTGGCCGCCGGCCGCGAGCCAGGCTTGCTGGCCGCGCTGGATCTGCCCGGACGTATACAGAACCTCGCCCTGGCTATTGACGATTTGCTTTGGGATCGGCGGCGCGGTAACGTAGATTTCGGTACCGACCCAGCCCAAGACGGCGAAGGACAGGACACAGATGAGTCCGAGCCAAGTCCAGAGCTTGCGTGACGCGTGCATGGTAAATTGCCTCCTGGTTATCAAGAATAAGGACGAAGAAGAAAATCCGCTGCTGTTCTTTATATACTGTATATTATATATATCTTTTACATCCCGCAAGTACCTCTCGCCATATATTGCCCAGAATGGCATAACTATTTATAGGTATATGCCGTACTTGTTATAGGCGCCAGACCTGCTATAGTTCAAGGCCGCCATGCACATTTGAGGCTCCCCGCTTGTTCACGACCTACGCCCTCCTCAAATCCCTGCACCTTGCCTGTGTCGCGCTTTCGGGAACGGGATTTGTGCTGCGCGGCACATGGATGCTGCGGGGTTCGCCCATGCTCGTCCGCCGCTGGGTGCGCGTGCTGCCGCACGCGGTGGACACGGCGCTGCTCGCCAGCGCGATCGCGCTGGCGGTCGCGACCGGGCAGTACCCGCTGACGCAGGGCTGGCTCACGGCCAAGCTCCTGGGACTCGTCGCCTACATCGTCCTCGGCAGCATCGCCCTCAGGCGCGGGCGCACGCCCGGGATTCGAATCACGGCGTTCCGCGGCGCGCTTGCGGCCTTCGCCTACATCGTCGCCGTGGCCATGACGAAACAGGTGGTGCCGCATGGCAATTGAACCGAATGCGAAAGACGCACCCAGCTTCGGGTCGCGCCGCCCAGGCTTCGGATGGCTGAGCGCCGCACCGCACCGGCTGTTTTTCTTCCTGGCATCGTTGCTGCTGCTGCTTGCTTCGGCGTGGTGGGCCGCGGTGCTGGTGCTGCGGCTGTTCGGTACGGCGATGCTGGGCGCGATAGCGCCGACCCTGGTGCACGCGACGGCGATGCTCTATACATTCCTGCCCATGTACATGTTCGGCTTCTTGTTTACCGCCGGTCCGGCCTGGCTCGGGGTCAAAGGGCCCGCTGCGCCGGCCCTGCGGCCCACCGCGCTGCTCGCGTTTGCGGGCGGCGCCCTGCTCGTCGTGCTGTCCCTGTTCTCGATGCCTGCTTCCGGCGCGGCCGCGCTGCTGCTGTGCGCCTGCTGGGCGCGCTACCTGCTGATTTTCGCGGGCCTGATCCGGCAAAGCAAGGCGCCCGACCGCATGCACGCCAAACTGGTGCTGGCGTGCATGCTGCCGGGCGTCGCCGGCCTCGCGGCCTATGCCCTGCTGTGCTTTGGCGACAATCTGCGCTGGTTTCCCTGGGTCACTGTCGCCGGGCTGTGGTGGTTTGTCATTCCGCTACTTCTGGTTGTGGTGCATCGCATGCTGCCGTTTTTCACCGCCTCGGCCATCCCGTCGATCGCCGCGTGGCGCCCATACTGGGTGTTGTGGTGTTTTCTCGCCGCCTCGGTCGGGCATGGCGCAATGGAACTGGCCAACCTGAGCCGAATCGCGTGGCTGCTGGATGCTCCGGCCGCGGCCTTCCTGTTATGGCTGGGTTTGCGCTGGGGCTTGATGCGAAGCCTGCGCATCCGCCTGCTCGCCATGCTACACCTCGGCTTTGTCTGGCTCGGCATTGCGTATGCGCTGTATGCCGCCAACGCGGTGCTGGCTTTCCTTGGCGCGCGCGGAATCGGCCTGGCGCCTCTGCACGCGGCCACCATGGGTTTCGTCGGCTCGATCACGTTTGCGATGGTGACGCGGGTTACCTGCGGGCACTCTGGCCGCCCCCTGGCGGCCGACGATATGACTTGGCGGCTATTCTGGCTGCTGCAGACCGCCACGCTGTTGCGGCTGGGACCCGAATTCTGGCCGCAAGCGTACGCCTGGCTGATGACGGCAGCCATTTTCGCCTGGCTGGTGGCTTTCGCCGGTTGGGCGTGGAAATATATTCCGGCCTACCTGCGGCCGCGGGCCGATGGCAAACCGGGTTGACTGTGAACCCGCTCCTGCGGCATAATACGCATCCAATATGCCTCTTATAATCTCCCGGCCCGGACCATGCGCCTCACCACGTTTTCCGACTACACCCTGCGGGTGCTGATCTACCTCGGCGTGCACGACGACGAGATTTCGACCGTCGGGCAGATTGCCGAGGCCTACGGCATCTCGGCCAACCATCTGATGAAAGTGGTGCACTATCTGGCGCAGGGCGGCTACATCGAGACCACCCGCGGCAAGGGCGGCGGCATGCGCCTCGGGCTGGCGCCGGAAAATATCAACCTCGGCGAATTGGTGCGCGGCACGGAGGACAACCGCAAGCTGGTGGAATGCTTCGACCGCGACAACTCCGACTGCCGCATCGAAACGGCCTGCGTGCTGCGCGGCGTGCTCGGCAAGGCGCTGGAGGCTTTTTTCAGTTCGCTCGACGGCTACACGCTTGCCGATCTGATCGCGCCCAAGCCGCGGCTGGCGAATATGCTGGTGCTGAAGCAAAGACTCGCGGGTTGAAATGGATAACCCTTGTCCGCCGGGAGACCATTGATGTCCGCCGCCAAGATCGCCTTCCCCGGCTTCCACTCGCCTGCGGCCGGCTTCGAAGCGCCGCTGGAGATGCTTTCGGCCTGTCACGGCCGCGTCGAGAGCCAGTGCCAGACGCTGCAGCGCCTGGTGCCGCACCTGGCCGCGCACGGGCCGGACCAGGCCGCGCGCGAGGCGGCGCAAAACGTGATGCGCTATTTCGACACCTCGGCGCGGCAGCATCATGCGGACGAGGAGGACGATCTGTTTCCGCTGCTGCTGCGCTCGGCGCCGGCAGCCCAGCTCGCGCCGCTGCGCGAACTCATCGCCGTGCTGAAGGCGCAGCACCGGGAGTTGGAGCAATCCTGGGGTGAACTGCGCCTGAAGCTGGAGCAGGTTGCGCTCGGAACGGTGCGCGCGCTGGAGTCCGAGGAAGTCGCGCGCATGGCCGGACTCTACCGCAGCCACATCGCGCGCGAAGAAGCGGAGCTGTTGCCGCTCGCGGCGCGCCTTCTGGACGTCGCTGCGCTGGACGGCGTCGGCCGTGCAATGCGCCTGCGGCGCGGCATCAAGGATATCTAGACATGCCCAAACAGGTCGTCGAATTCACCACCGACAAGCGCTTCGTGCGCCGCGCGCGCGAACTGGCCATCATCGAAACCATGGTGCGCATGTACTGCCGCGGACACCATCATCCCGGCCGCGCCCCACTCTGCGCCGACTGCGCCGAACTGTTCGAATACGCCACGCGCCGGCTGGAGCGCTGCGTGTTCGGCGACGCCAAGCCGACCTGCACCAACTGCACCGTGCACTGCTACAGCGCGCAGATGCGCGAGCAGGTCAGGATAATCATGAAATGGGCCGGGCCGCGCATGGCATGGCGCCACCCCGTGCTCAGTTTCTTCCACCTGCTAGACGGACGCCGGCCGGCACCCATGCTGCCGGCGAAGCCGCAGAAGAATACCGACTAGTTCGCGCTCAACCGGCTTTGCGGTAAAAGTGCGGATACAGCGTCGCGACCACCTCCCCGTCGGTGGCCCAGGCCTTGCAGCCGTCGACAAAATGCGGGCGCTCGGTCTTGTAATCGGGATCGGGCTCCGGCGCCGGCTGGCCGTCCTCGGGCCAGCTGCCCAGGGTCTGAAACGCCACCGTGGCGGCCGGCAGCAGCAGTTCGCGCAGGTGGGTGCAGCCTTTGGTGCCGCCGACGCATTCCTGCACCGCACGGCGCCAGCCCGCGCCTATGGTCTTGCCGATCAAGCCTTTGAACGCAGGCAACGCGCTGTTGCAGGGCGCATAAGGCACCGAGGCCATCGCCACTTCGATATTGCGCACCACCATGTCGTTGTCGATGGTCAGGCGCAGCGCCATATCGTGCACGGCTTCGCCCGGCTCGCGCAGGCCGCGGAACGGCTCGCGATAGGCAAAAGGCTTGGTGTCGACGATGCGCGCCTCGATGTCCCAGAGACCGTCCTCGCGCTGATAGCCCTCGCAACTGATGGTCCGGGTGTGCTTGTGGCGGCGCGGCGCCGGCGGCGGTAGATTCATATTCTTGTTCCTTTGATCCATACCTTGTGACATAAATGGCGCCCTCGTTGCGGCAAAGTTGCGATTTTGCGCGGACGAAAAACCGTCCGCGCGGATCGTCGATTGGGCACGGATGAAAAGCACATCCGCACCCAATCGGCGATCTCGTGTAAAACCCCGCGCTGTCCTTGCTTTTATCCATAACCGTGTTTTCTGTGCGGATGCGCTTTTCATCCGCGCGGAAAACACGGTTGGCACGCGCAGCGCGCAACGACTCTCGCGTCCCGGCGTTGCGCTTTTGAAATGAAATTTCAAGACCATGGTTAAGTCTGCTGCGCGTTACGGATTCTTGATCTCGGAGCCGCTGCGCAGGTAGAACCACCAGTTCAGCACCAGGCACACGGCGTAGAACGCAGCGAAGCCGTACATCGAATGCTCCGGCGTGCCCGCCTTGATCTGGGCGCCGATCACCACCGGGGCGACGAAGGCGCCATAGGCCGCAGCGGCCGAGGTC
>JAJZUN010000209.1 GCA_021848555.1 Pseudomonadota bacterium
GGCCCAGTCGCCGGCTCGCTAGCGGTCCCACGACTATAATGAATCATGGAAATTTCGAGGCATCCTAAGTCCAGTAAACGTCATTCCGAGGCCAACGGCCGAGGAATCTGCTTTTTCATTGCATTCGCGCTGACCATCGCCGCCCCGGCCTTGGCGGCAGCCGAAGAACTCGGCCGCCTGTTCCTCACGCCGCAACAGCGCCAGGACCTCGATCGCCGGCGCGCGACCAACCGCGCCGAGGAAGAAGCGCCGCAGATCAGGGAAGGCCCGCTCACCCTCGACGGCCATGTGCAGCGCTCCAGCGGCAAGACCGCCACCTGGATCAACGGCGTGCCGCAGTACGACAGCCACGCGAGCCGCGACCCGGCCCGCGTCACGGTGGTGCCGAACCAGGGCGAGCCGGGCGTCAGCCTCAAGGTCGGTGAAATCTACGAGCGCATCAGCGGCCAGGTGCGCGACGACCTGGATGGCGGAACGATCACGGTCGGGAAATCCGCTCCCAAGGTCAAAACCACCCCAAGCCGCGGCGCCGCAGCCAAATCGCCCGCGCCGACTCGCTGAAGCCATGCGCCGCCCTCCCCGGATTACCTTGCCGGCGCGGCAACGCGGCGCCGCCCTGCTGATTCTGCTCGCGTTGTTTGCGACTGCCGCGATCTATATGCTGGTAAGTTCCTTGAATAAGGGCAGCGTCACGCTGAGCCTGGCGAGAGCGGAGAAGAACCGCGCGGTGATGCAGGAAGCCAAGGCGGCGCTGATCGCCTGGTCGATATCGGAGACGCTGCAGACGCAGTCGGGCGGCATATTTCAACCGGGAGCCCTGCCCCGATCGCAACAACGACGGCTACCAGGAATCCTCCTGCGGCAGTTCCGACCGGCTCGGACGCCTGCCGTACAAAACCCTGGGCATCGCCGAACTGCGCGACGCGAGCGGCGAATTGCTCTGGTACGCCGTATCCGCCGACTTCAGGCGCCGCACCAGCAATATCATCAACAGCAACACCCAAGGCCAGTTGAGCATTTCCGGCCTGGCGCCGGCGAGCAACGCGATCGCAGTGGTGCTCGCGCCAGGCGCACGTCTTGGCAGCCAGAACCGCACTCCGGACGAAGCTACCTGTACCGCCAACAACAACAAAAGCCAGCCCTGCAACACTGCACTCAATTATCTCGAAGACATCAACGGCATTGCCGACACCACCAGTTTCGTTTCCAAGATCGAGAATCTGACAGACTCGGCGGTCGCCAACCTGTTCAATGACCAATTGCTCGCGATCACGCATCAGGACCTGTTCTCGGTAGTCGAGCCCGTGGTCGCAGCGCGGATCGAACGCGACATAGTTCGCCAGTTCATCTACGACCCCAGCGATACCAGCACCAGCACCCTGTGGAACGATACGGCCGGCGCCAACAAGAGCCGGTATTTCGACGCCTGGGGTGCATTTCCGTTTGCCGCGCAGCTTACCGACCCCAGCAATTCGAATTTCACCGGCCAGGCCGGCACCTACGAAGGTCTGCTGCCGCTGGTGCCCGGCATCAACTACACCTGGAATTCAGGCAGCGTAGTCCAGACCGGCGGTTCCGGCAGCCTGTCCAGCACCAGTTGCAACACCGCCAACTCGGGCGCCGACTTGAGGTGCAACATTTCCTACTCCTCCGGCGCACCGAGAATACGCATGACCGGCACCGTGGACAAGATCGGTCGCAGCTTTGCGCAACTGCCACGGGTGTCCGACGTGAGCTGTTGGATCGGGTGCAGCCTCAGTTCACGCAGCTTGAGCGGCAGCTTGGACAGCACGGGAACCGGCACTATCATGCTCGATGCGACCCTGCCCGACTCCTCCGGCTCCAAGACGGTCACCGTCAACATCAACAACGGCGGCCTGTTCGTCACCGCCCTGGCCAGCACCGCCAGCACCGACATCGCCGGCTGGTTCAACAATAACGAGTGGCAGATGCTGACCTATTACGCCGTCTCCCCAGGCTATGCGCCGGGGGGTGCCGGCAGCTGCAACCCCTCTACAAGCCCGAAGTGCCTGACCGTCAACAACCTTGCGCCGCCGTACCTCAGCCCCAAGACCGATACCCGCGCCATCATTATTCTTGCCGGACGCTCGCTGAGCACCAATCCCTCGCGCCCCAATAGCAACCGGAATGACTATCTAGAAGCAAAAAACGCAAGCACCGGCGATTATGATTTTGAGCACGGTCTGGGCAAGACCACCACGGTCGCGGGCGCTCCGGTCGCGATCAACGACAGGGTGATCATCATTGCGCCCTGACCGCGAAAAACCGAGACAACGTACGGCTGGATTCACCCTGGCCGAAATGGCGATCGTGCTGGTCGTCGTCGGCCTGCTGCTGACCAGCGTGCTGTCCACCGTGTCGACGCAGCTTGAGAGCCGCAACATCGCCGAAACCCAGAACAGACTGAATCAGGTCAAGGAAGCGCTTATCGGCTACGCCCAAGCCAACGGGCGACTGCCTTGCCCCGCGGACGGCTTGCTCGCGACCGGTGCTACAGGTGCGGGTCAGGAACCGGCTCTCGTAAGCAATTCCTGTCCCACCGCGGCGAAGTATGCAGTATTGCCTTGGGCCGCTCTTGGAGTATCAGAGTCCGACGTCTGGGGCCGGCGCTTTACCTACAAGGTCTCAGCAGAATTTTCCGACGCAGTTACAGGAACAACTACCTGGGGCTGCGGCGCAACCATTCCCGTCCCCACCCCGACGCTGTCTTCGTTCGCCTTGTGCGCCCAAGGAACGTTCACTATCAGGACTCGCACCGCGACGGTAGCGGGCAAGGACCCTGGGACACCCGTGTCCAATGTCCCGGTGGTGATCATCTCGCACGGCAAGAACGGCTACGGCGCCTATACCTCGGGCGGCACGCAGTACACCGCGTCGACCACGGGTGTCGACGAGCCCGCCAACGCCAACGCCACGGCGACGACTTTCTATTCGCGCGAGCAGTCGCCGCAGGAGAGTACCTGCAGCGACACGACGCCGGGCAGCAATTTCTGCGAATTCGACGATCTGCTTGCCTATATTCCGGCGAACGTGCTGATCACAAAGATGGTGAGCGCCGGGAAGCTGCCTTGAAGCGGGCGCTTGGCAAAATAACAGGTCTCGTCCCTTTCTTGCGCTGGAACATCGCGCGCAACGTGGCGCATTACCGCTGTTTTGCCTTCCAGTCGCGGAACTCCGAAAGGCGCAGCCGATAGCGGGCAATGTTGCCGTCGTGCAGGCCCTTCAATTCGTCGATGGCCATTTCGACAAATCGCGTCCGATCTTCAGCCGGGACAAGGTTCGCAGCTTCTCGCTCGATGGTCCGCGGTTCGGCCGCCCATCCTTTGCGTACGATTTCCCCGATGACATCCGCCAGTACGTCACGATACGTTGTTCTGAACGGGTCTGGCTGCGGAAGTGATTCGGCAATTGCACGGTATTGCTGGCAGGATCGTTCATAGGCCCACGCGAATACATCGGCAAGCAATTCGACCTTGTTCAGCTCATAGACGGCCAGTGTTCCTTCGACGTACGCACGTTCGGGTACTTCGATAAAGGACAGGGGGCAAAGGTTGTGCTTGAGCAACGCAATGTTGGCCCCCAGCCGCGAAACGCGCTTATTTACATCTTCAAAAGGCTGCAGGTAGGGAATGTGCACCATCAGGAAGAACGCCTGTTCAAACGGGTCGCTGATCGCCGCTGCCTTGTCGAGAACGATGCGAAAGAATTCGTCGATCTGTTGCGGGATTGCCAGCGGACGAAACACCGTGCCCGAGATTTCCACGATGCGCTCGCGCAGTTTGCCGCTCGCGCCGGGATCTGCGAGCAGATTCTCCGACAGCAGCGCATGCAGGTTTTGAAAGGTGTGGATGCCATAGCCGACGTCGTCGGCTCCATCCACCAGGTATTCGATGGCGCGCTTGTGGTTCAGGATCATCTGCGTTTCGCGCGCGTCCTTGCCGGCGGCCGCTTCACCGTGCTCGATCAGGCGTTGGGTGTCCAGCCGCGTGTACGTGTTGCCTTCGAGTTTGGACGAAGCCCAGGAGAGGTCGATCAGCAACCTCCCGAGCACGTCGCGCGCATAGGTGCCTGCCTGGCGCTCTGTCGAAGGGGTTTCACCCAAGCCGCGCAGACGAATTCGCGTCTGGCCTGGCAAATACCAGGTTTCATTGGGCCGGTAATCGAGTAGAAATTCGCGCTGGTAGCCGACCGGCGTTCGGAGTGTGAGCGGACGGCGGACGAGGTCGCGCAGTCGCGAACCGTCTGCGGACATCGGAACGTAGATCTCCGCTGAGACTTGGCCCCCATCCGCCTTTACCGCTCCCGCTTCTGGCCGGACCGTAACCTGGGGTTCCGCTGGCAGGCGATACAAGGCACCGCGTTTGCGGCCCACCGCGATAAGACGGCCCTGCTTTACCAATTCGTTCAGCCGGCGTTGCAGCGTCCTTCTGGCCGCGCCTTCGCCCAGGACCGACTGAATCATCTCGATACTCGCGCCGTCCGGGTGCTCGCGTACCGCGTTCACGACCACTTCGTACTCGGCGGTTGAGACTATCTTCGGCATGAGTTGACTCGCAGATTGGGTGCCAATTGCGCCATATCCTAGCTCCTTTTTGGCGCAAATTCAATAACGCGCCAATTAAAATGGCGCAATACCATTCCTATTTGGCGCAATAGTAATAGGAATGAGCCTTGGAATTCAATATGGTACGGAAGCCCATCCGACAGACAGCGAGCACTGATGGAGTTCAGGCCACGGCACCCGCTACAACTCCGTATCGACCTCAAGACGCTCGGCAGCTTCGAGGAGACCTCCGGTTATCGACTCGAAAACGTCCGCGGGAAAACCGGGAGGCAAGTTCGCTCCCACCTGCTCGATGACCTTGGGTGTCTGCGCAAGAGTCGCCTCGATGATGGCTTCCATGTCCTGACCGAGACCGCACTTGTGCGCAGTCGCATTGAAATGCCGGCGGCGTATGTCGCTGATCCGGTAATGCGCGTTCTTGCCGCGCAACGCCAGCGCCAGCTTGAGTTTGTTGCGGTCCAGGCGATTGGGGCCGGCACCCGTTACCGGCCAGGCCGACAACACGTCATACAAAGGCGTTAGCCGGTGACGAGTTCCGGCCAGCAGGTGCAGGCTGAAGTTCTTGGCGTGGCCATCCGTGGCCGCCAACATCCAAAAACAAAGCTGGGTGCGCAGCAGCGCCGAGAGATCCTGTTCGCGGGCTTCCGAGCTGTGCAGGATGCGCGCGATGTCGACCAGACCAGGGCCGCCCTCGGCTTCATATTTTGCCGCGCCTGGTGTTCCGGTGGCCTGGCAGAAATCTTCCTGTGGCAGGCGCAGCCAGTATTGGCCTGACGCCGCCAGTTTTCGGTCGAAGCGTTCCACCACGAGAACCTTTTGCGTCCCGAATTCTTGAATCTCACATCGTGCAATCTGAAGACCATAGGCGCGCAAGAGTTCCGCGCAAAGCCATTCGTTTTCGACAGAAGTCCGCATGTCCGCTCGCCGGTGACCTACAAGGCCCAGGGGAAGTTTGAATATGTGCGTCGTGGGTGTTGCGCCATGTGGCCGGCACCAGCGATCACCGTGCCAGGTCAGTGCTGTCTTTTCTTGTGCGCCGGCAATCGAAATCCGAAAATTCTCGTCATCCTCCCCCTCGTAGCCCGGCGACCGCGACGTCGCGACCGCCGAGATCAGCAGCTTTTCAACGCCCGCCTCGTCCAGCGCCTCGGCATGGATGCTGAAAACGTCTTGAGGCGCTTTGCTCTCGGGAAGCATCCACACTGC
>JAJZUN010000210.1 GCA_021848555.1 Pseudomonadota bacterium
ATACTCTATTCAGCGGCGCGCCGCGCAAAATCCCTGATCCGGAAACCGAGCAGCCACAGGGTGGCGAAGTAGACGGCCGCGCCCACGCACACTATACCAAGCAGTCCCGCGATGCGCTGCGGCCAGGCCGCATGCAGCCACCAGTTCTCGCTGCCCATCGCTCCCCACAGCACTGCTGCCATCACCAAGAGGGCCAGTGCCAGCTTGGCGCTGAATTTCGCCCACCCGGGTTGGGGCTGGTAGATGCGGTGCTGGCGCAGCTTGTGGTAGAGCATTCCGGCATTGAGACACGCCCCCAGGCCGATCGCCAGCGCCAGGCCCGCGTGCTTGAGCGGGCCGATCAGCGCGAGGTTCAACAACTGCGTCGTGACCAGCGTGATGACCGCGATTTTCACCGGCGTGCGGATGTTCTGCCGCGCATAGAAACCCGGCGCCAGCACTTTTACCAGAATCAGGCCGACCAGGCCGATGCTGTAGGCGACCAGCGCGCGGCGCGTCATCCACACGTCCTCGACGCCGAAGTTGCCGTAATGAAATAGCGTGCTGATCAGCGGCACCGCCAGCAGCGCCAGCGCCACGGCCGCCGGCAGCGCCAGCAGCAAAGTCAGGCGCAGGCCCCAATCGAGCAGGCGGCTGTAGGAGTCGGCGGCATCGCTGGAATAATATTTCGACAGGCTGGGCAGCAGGATGGTGCCCAGCGCCACCCCCAGCATGCCGGTGGGGAATTCCATCAGCCGGTCGGCGTAATACAGCCAGGACACGCTGCCGTTGGCGAGGAAAGAGGCGAATATGGTGTTGATCAGCAAGGATAGCTGGGCGATGGAAACGCCAAACACCGCCGGGCCCATCTGCCTCAGGATGCGCCTGACCCCGGGATCCGCAAATTCCGGGCGCAGGCGCGGCAGCATGCCGATTTTTGCGAGATAGGGCAGCTGCAGCGTGAGCTGCAGTGCTCCGCCCAGTAGCACCGCCCAGGCCAGCACCAGCACCGGCGGATGGAAATACGGCGCAAGCACCAGAGCGCAGAAGATAAAGCTGAGATTGAGCAGCGTCGGCGTGAACGCCGGCACGGCAAAGCGGCTCCAGGTATTGAGGATGCCGCCCGCGAGCGACACCAGCGATATGAACAACAGGTAGGGAAAGGTGATGCGCAGCATCGCCACAGTGAGTTCGAATTTCTCCGGTGTGGCGGAGAATCCGGGCGCGCTGACATAGATGATCCAGGGGGCTGCCAGGATGCCGAGGATGCTGACTGCGAATACCGCAAGCGCGAGCGCGGTGGCGACGCGGTCGACCAGCAGCCGGGTCTCCCCTTCTCCATTGCGGGTCCGGTATTCCGCCAGAATGGGGACGAAGGCCTGGGAAAACGCGCCCTCGGCAAACAGGCGCCGCAGCAGGTTGGGGATGCGGAAGGCGACGAAAAAGGCATCCGTGGCAAGGCCGGCGCCGAACAGGCGCGCAATCACCGCGTCGCGCAGGAAGCCGAGTATGCGGGACACCAGGGTCATACTGCTCACCGTGGCGAGCGCGCGCAGAAGATTCATGGCCCCGATTATACGAAAACGAAGTTTCAGCGGAGGCCAATGCGTGAAACGCCTTATGCCGGAACTAAAATACGCTTGCGTAACAGGGACTAAATCAGTATGATTGCGCCCTTTCTTGCATCTTACTCAGGTTTCACCATGGCCAACACAGATTCGGCACGCAAGCGTTCCCGCCAAGCCGAGAAACAACGCCGGCACAACTCCGGGCTGCGCTCTTCGCTGCGCTCGGCGATCAAGGACGTAAACAAGGCAATCGCCAGCGGCGACAAAGACGTCGCGAAGCAGGCGCTGACCCGCTCCACGGGCATAGTCGATCGTATTGCCGACAAGAAGATCATCCACAAGAACAAGGCAGCGCGCCACAAGAGCCGCCTGTCCGCCGCGATCAAGGCGATGGCCTGACGCGAGCGCCAAACAGCGTACGCAAAAGCGGCCGGCTGCATGCCGGCCGTTTTGTTTTCCGGCTCCCCGCCCTGGCCCAATATCCGGCCGATTCGCGCGCCCCAGACTGCCGCCTAAAACCGGGGGATTGAGAAAAAATACCGTTGGAACATTAATTTGCGTTGAATTGGTCGAGGGCGTATGCTATTAATCCCTTAAGCGTTTGAATGAGGGGGAGTTTTTGTGACATCTTCGGCGATCATCAAATACGGATTCCGCATCCGGACGCGCACCGGACTGATAGTGAATAACCTATTGATACACGGCAGGGACGAAGTCGACGCCGAGCGCAAACTGCGCCAGATGTATCAGCATTGCAGGATCCTGCAATGCACCGTCCACCAACCCGACAAGAACGCCGAGATTGCCGCGGCACGGTAAGTCCCGACCCGAATCCAACCGGCCCAGGCTCGATCGCGCCCCGCTGCCGATGGCCGTGGCAGTGTGCTAACATAATTACCTCCAATGTCGAGCACACGGCGGCACATGCCGCCGTGTGCGTTTTGTTTTAAGGCATGCTGATGTCTCATGTAATGAACACCTATGCCAGGTTGCCGGTGGCATTCACCCACGGCCAGGGCGTATGGCTGTGGGATGCGCAGGGCAAGCGTTATCTGGACGGCCTGGGCGGCATCGCCGTGAACACGCTCGGCCACGCCCACCCGAAACTGGCGCAGACGCTGGCCGCGCAGGCGGGCAAGCTGATCCACACTTCCAATATCTATCAGATCACCGAGCAGGAAAACCTAGCCGACAAGCTGGCCGCGATGAGCGGGATGGACAAGGTGTTTTTCTGCAATTCCGGCTGCGAGGCAAACGAAGCGGCGATCAAAATCGCGCGGCTCTATGCCAAGGGCAAGGGCGTCGAGAACCCCGCGATCGTGGTGATGGAGAAAGCATTCCACGGCCGTACCCTGGCCACGCTCTCGGCCACAGGCAGCCGCAAGGTGCACGCCGGCTTCGAACCGCTGGTGTCCGGCTTCGTGCGCGTGCCCTACGACGACCTCGAAGCGGTGCGCCATGTGGCGCAGAACAACCGCAACGTGGTCGCGATCCTGGTCGAACCGATCCAGGGCGAAGGCGGCATCAACCTCGCGCACTTCGACTATCTGCGGGGACTGCGCGAACTATGCGATCAATACCAGTGGCTGCTCATGCTCGATGAAATCCAGTGCGGCCTCGGCCGCACCGGCAAATGGTTCTACTATCAGCACGCCGGGTTTCTTCCGGACGTGGTCACCCTCGCCAAGGGGCTCGCCGGCGGCGTGCCCATAGGCGCCTGCCTCGCGCGGGGCGCCGCAGCCGATGCGTTCAAGCCGGGCAACCATGGCTCCACCTTCGGCGGCAATCCCTTCGCCTGCGCCGCAGCCCTCACCACGCTGGAAGTGATCGAGCAGGAAAAGCTGCTGGACAATGCGGTCAAGGTCGGCGATGCCATGCGCGCCGGGTTCGGCGCCGCGCTGGCCGATGCCAAAGGCGTGGTCGCCATCCGCGGCATGGGCCTGATGCTGGGCATAGAACTCGACCGCCCGTGTGCGGAACTGACCCAGCGCGCGCTCGACGCCGGGCTGCTGATCAACGTGACGGCGGACAAGGTCATACGCCTGCTGCCGCCCCTGATCCTCAGCATGGACGAGGCACGGCAGCTGGTCGATCGCCTGTCCGCCCTGATCCTGGACTTTCTCGGACACGCGGCTCCGGCGCACTAAGCGCCGGATACTGATGATGAAGCTGCGGCACTTTCTGCAATTCAGCGATTTTTCCCGCGCCGAATACGAGTATCTGCTCGAGCGCACACGCTGGATCAAGGCCCAGTTCAAGCAGTACCGGCCTTACCATCCCCTGGTCGACCGCACGCTGGCGATGATTTTCGAAAAGCAGTCCACGCGCACGCGCCTGTCGTTCGAAGCCGGGGCGCAGCAGCTCGGCGCCTCGGCCATATTTCTCAACACCCGCGATACCCAGCTCGGGCGCGGCGAGCCGGTGGAGGATATGGCCCAGGTGGTGTCGCGCATGGTCGACATCGTGATGATCCGCACCTTCGAGCAGTCGATACTCGAGCGCTTTGCCGGCGTCTCGCGCGTGCCGGTGATCAACGGGCTGACCAACGAATACCACCCGTGCCAGGTGATCGGCGACATCTTCACCTTCATCGAACACCGCGGCCCGATCACCGGCAAGACCGTGGCCTGGATCGGCGATTCCAACAACGTGTGCAATACCTGGATGCAGGCGGCGGCCATATTCGACTTCAGCCTGCACGTGTCGACGCCGCCAGGCTACGAAGTGGAGGCGGAACGCGCCGGCATCTACGGCAGGAAACACTGCGAGCATTTCGCCGACCCGATGCAGGCCGCGCGCGGCGCCGACCTGGTGACGACCGACGTGTGGACCAGCATGGGCTTCGAAGCGGAGGACGCGGAACGCAAACGCGACTTCAGCGACTGGCAGGTCGACGCCGACATGATGAAGCTGGCCGGCCCGGATGCGGTGTTCATGCACTGCCTGCCGGCGCATCGCGGCGAGGAAGTGTCGGCCGAGGTGATCGACGGGCCGCAGAGCGTGGTCTGGGACGAGGCCGAGAACCGCCTGCATACGCAGAAAGCGCTGATGGAATTCCTGCTGCTGGGAAAAGTGCAATGAAAGACATGAAACAGCCGTCGACAGGCGCTCAAGAGCACATCGAACAGCGCTTATCTATCTTGTATAAAGAACCACCCCAAACCGCATCTGCTTTTGTTCATAACCGTGTTTTTGGTACGGATGCGCTTTTCATCCGTACCAAAAGCACGGTTGGCGCGCGCAGCGCGCAGGTTTTCGTTGCACGCGACGGTGCATAAGACACCGTACATGGCTTCATCATCCGAATTCATTTTTTCGAGCAAACCACATGGCAACCAAGAAACCCACAGTAAAAAAAGTCGTCCTCGCCTACTCCGGCGGGCTGGACACCTCCGTCATCCTGAAATGGCTACAGGACGAGTACCAATGTGAAGTCATCACCTTCACCGCCGATATCGGCCAGGGCGAAGAGCTGGCGCCCGCGCGCAGGAAGGCGAAACAGCTGGGCGTCAGGAAAATTTTCGTCGACGATCTACGCGAGGAATTCGTGCGCGATTTCGTCTTCCCCATGTTCCGCGCCAACGCCATCTATGAAGGCGAATACCTGCTCGGGACCTCGATCGCGCGCCCGCTCATCGCCAAGCGCCAGATCGAGATTGCGCGCCTGACCGGCGCCGACGCCGTATCGCACGGCGCCACCGGCAAGGGCAACGACCAGGTGCGCTTCGAGCTCGGCTACTACGCCCTGGAACCGAACATTCGCGTGATCGCGCCCTGGCGCGAATGGGATCTGGGCTCGCGCGAAAAACTGCTCAAGTACGCGGAGAAGAACGGCATCCCGGTCGAAGGCAAGAAGAAAGGCGGCTCGCCCTACAGCATGGATGCGAATCTGCTGCACATCTCCTTCGAAGGCCGCATCCTGGAGAACCCGGCGAAAGAGCCGGAAGCGGACATGTGGCGCTGGACCGTATCGCCCGAACAGGCCCCGGACCGCGCCGAGTACGTGGAACTGGAGTACAAGCAGGGCGACATCGTCGGCATCAACGGCAAGAAAATGTCGCCGGCGACGGTCCTCGAGACCCTCAACAAACTCGGCGGCAAGCACGGCATCGGCCGCCTGGACCTGGTCGAGAACCGCTATGTCGGCATGAAGTCGCGCGGCTGCTACGAAACCCCCGGCGGCACCATCATGCTGCGCGCGCACCGCGCCATCGAGTCGGTGTGCCTGGACCGCGAAG
>JAJZUN010000211.1 GCA_021848555.1 Pseudomonadota bacterium
CCCCGAGCGCCTGGAAGGCGAACGCCTGGCCGCGCTGGTGGCCAGCGCCGACGTCGTGCTCGATTGCTGCGACAATTTTGCCACCCGCCACGCGGTCAACCGCGCCTGCGTCGCGCAACGCAAGCCCCTGGTCTCGGGCGCGGCCGTGCGCTTTGACGGACAGCTCAGCGTATTCGACCTGCGCCAGGGCAGCGCTCCCTGCTACAACTGCCTGTTTCCGGAAGATACCGAGGCCGAGGAAACCCGCTGCGCGGTAATGGGGGTGTTCGCGCCGCTGACCGGAATCATCGGCACGATGCAGGCTGCGGAAGCCTTGAAGCTGCTCTGCGGCACAGGCGAATCGCTCAATGGCCGTTTGCTGCTGTTCGACTGCCTCGCGATGGAGTGGCGCTCGATCAGACTCAGCAAAGACCCGGCGTGCAAGGTCTGCGGATCAGCCTAGCAGCAGCGGTGCCTGTTTCTGCCACAACTCTGTCGGCAGGCGCTTGAAGCCGCTCTTGGCATACTGGTGCCAGCGGCCGATGATATAGGCGAGCATCAGGTTAGCCTGGGCGGCGGTATCGGCGCCCTTGTCGATTTCGCCCTGTGTCGCCGCCAGCCGCAGCGCCTGCTTGAGCGTCGCCTCGAGCCGGTCCTGCAGCTGGTTGATGCGCGCCTGCAGTCGCCCGTCCTCGTTCACCAGCGCATCGCCGATCAGCACGCGCGTCATGCCGGGGTTCTTCTCGGCGAAGGACAGGAGCATGGCGGCGATCGCATGCGCCTGCTTCAGTCCGCTTTCCTGCTCCGCGCTGATTTTGTTGATCAACCCGAACACGGTCTCTTCGACGAAGCCGATCAGGCCCTCGTACATTTGCGCCTTGCTCGCGAAGTGGCGGTACAGCGCGGCTTCGGATACATCGAGCTTGGCAGCGAGCGCGGCGGTGGTGATTTTCTCGCTTTTGGGCGCCTGCAGCATCTCCGCCAGCACTTGCAGAATCTGGTTTTTTCGTTCGCCTGAACGGCTCGCCATGATCTCCTCCCTGGATTTCCAGACGTGCGCGAATTCTAGCCCATACAGTTGGTAAGCGCTAACCTTTTAGAACGCCAGGCGCCCCAGCAGGCGCGGTAAGGCGAGCACCGACGCGGTCTTGATGTCGACATAGGCGGGAGTGCGCGGCTCGCGCGTGACCCACACCGTCTTCATGCCCAGGCGCTTGGCCGGACGCAGGTTTTCGCGGCTGTCCTCGACCATGACGCAGCGCGAGGCGATCAGGCCGTAGCTGCGCAGCAGGCTGTGAAAGGCGGCGACAGAGGGCTTGGGCTGATAGCCGGTGGATTCGATGCAGTGCAGGGCGTCGAATTGGCTGTCCACGCCGATCAGCTGCAGCACCGCGCGGGCGTAGGCGCCGGGCGCATTGGACAAAACCAGCTTGCGCCCGGGCAGGCGGCGCAGCATGGCGGCGAGCCCGCGCTCGTACACCACCATGTTGGACAGGTCGGGAAACGCGTGCGTCTCGCGCAGGAAATGCTCGGGATCGGTGCCGTGATGGCGCATCATGCCCAGCAGCGTCGCGCCGTAGCTGCGCCAATAATGCGCGCGCAGCTTGCCTGCATCCTCCTCGCTCAGGCGCAAATGCCGCTGCAGGTAAGCCGTCATGCTGCGGTTGATATGCGGGAAGATGTGCGGCGAGGCGTTGTGCAGGGTGTTGTCGAGGTCGAACACCCAGGTCAAGCTCGTTCGCATCATTGCGCGTCCTGGAATCGCAGCGCGGGGAGAAAGCAGATCCCTCGGCGCGGCGCGCCTCGGGATGACTTTGCCGGGGCGGGCCCGGCAAAGTCACTTGCCACGTATCAATGTCCCCACACCTTGGTCGGTGAGGATTTCCAGCAGCAGCGCATGCTCGACGCGGCCGTCGATGATGTGCACGCTTTTCACGCCGCTCCTGGCCGCATCCAGGGCGGAACTGATTTTGGGCAGCATACCGCCGGAGAGCGTGCCGTCGGCGAACAGGGCATCGATGTCCTTCGCCGTGAGCCCGGTGAGCAGCGTGCCGTCCTTGTCCAGCACGCCCGGGGTATTGGTGAGCAGCACCAGCTTTTCCGCCTTCAGAATTTCGGCGAGCTTGCCCGCGACCAGGTCGGCGTTGATGTTGAACGATTCCCCGTTCGCGCCGACGCCGATCGGGGCCACGACCGGGATGAAGCCGCCGGCTTCGAGCACCGATATCACTTGCGGATCGATCGATTCGATTTCACCGACCTGGCCGATGTCCAGCATCTGTTTCGGCTTGTCCCTGTCGGGCAGCATCAGCTTTTTCGCGCGGATGAACGTGCCGTCCTGGCCGGTGAGCCCCACCGCCTTGCCGCCGGCCTGATTGATCAGCGTGACGATGTCCTTGTTGACCGCCCCGCCCAGCACCATTTCGACCACATCCATGGTTTCGGCATCGGTGACGCGCATGCCCTGGACGAACTCGCCCTTCTTGCCGATGCGATTGAGCAGGGCCTCGATTTGCGGGCCGCCGCCGTGCACCACCACCGGGTTCATGCCTACCAGCTTCAACAGCACCACGTCGTGGGCAAAGCTCTTCCGCAGAACGGGCTCCGTCATGGCATTGCCGCCATATTTGACGACGATGGTCTTGCCGTGAAAGCGCTTGATGTAGGGCAGCGCTTCGGCCAGGGTCTGGGCCTTGAGTGCGGGTTCGGCTGGCTTGGACATGGAACTGGCCACGAAAGGGGAACGTGCGCATTTTACCGCCCCTGGAACGAAAAAAGGCGGCATGCAGCCGCCTTTTCCCGATACAGAAAGAAAGCTTTACTGGATGGTCAGCTGGCGACCCGCCGCTTCGGCCTTCTTCGGCAGCGTCAACTCGAGCACGCCGTCAGCGTATTTCGCGCTGGCAGCCGCCTGGTCGATGTCCGTGCCCAGACTGAACGCGCGCGCGACCTTGCCGTAGTAACGCTCGCGGTGCAATACGCGCTCGTTTTCCTTCACTTCCTTTTCCGCGCGCGCTTCGGCGCTGATCGAAACCTGGTCGCCGTCGATGTTGACCTGGATGTCTTCCTTCTTCACGCCGGGAATCTCGGCGTGCACCACATACGCGCCGTCCTTCTCGCTGACGTCGATCTTGATCCGCCCGGGCGCCGCGGGCTGCCCCTCATACGTCATCGGTCGCACGAAAAAACCCTTAAGAAGATCGTCGAACACGTCTCCGAAAGGTTCATACCGCGAAATATTCGCCATGGTCATGCTCCTTCCACAATTGTCGGTTAACGGCCTTGCGGCCGGTAAGCTGAATATGGGGAGCGTCACGCAGGTTTCAAGTCGCTATTTTGCCGGGCTGGCGCCGAGCTCACGCACCTGCGCCTGCACCTCTATGGTCTTGAACGTCTTGTCCTTGGCCTCGAAGCGCAGCTTGATCGGCACCGCCTCGCCCTTTTTCAGCGGCTGCTTCAGATCCATGAGCATGACGTGATAGCCGCCGGGCTTGAGCTCGACCGCCTTGCCCGCGGGCAGGTCCAGCCTGGAGATCGGCCGCATGTGCATCACGTCGTTCTCCATCTTCATCTCGTGAATCTGCACCGAGCCTGCGACCGGGCTCTCCACTGCGACCAGGGTGGCCGATTCGGTCGCGGTGAGCTGCATGAACGCGCCGGTCGCCTTCTGCCCGCGCACCGTGCCGCGCACCCAGGGCTCCCTGATGGTGACTTCCTGCGCATGGACCACGCTGGTCGGGAGCCCGCTGCCGAGTACCAGGCCGATGGAACCGAACAGTACAGCTCGTGTGGAATGTTTCATTTTTGTCTCCATGAGAATTTACAAAACGTACCGCGCCAGGTCTTCGGATTGCGCCAGTTCATTCAGTCGCGCATCGACATAGGCGGCGTCGATGGTGAGCGTCTCGTCATTGCGCTTGCCCGCGTCGAAGGAAATTTCCTCGAGCAGCTTTTCCATCACGGTGTACAAGCGCCGTGCGCCGATGTTCTCCGTTTTCTCGTTGACGGCATAGGCGATTTCGGCCAGACGCTTGATGCCCTCGGGCCGGAACTCGAGCCTGACCCCCTCGGTCGCGAGCAGCGCCTGATACTGGCGCGTGAGGCAGGCATCGGTCTGGGTGAGTATGCTTTCGAAATCCGCAGCGGAGAGCGAATCGAGTTCCACGCGTATCGGCAGGCGCCCCTGCAACTCGGGAATCAGGTCCGAGGGCTTGGCCATGTGGAAGGCACCGCTGGCGATGAACAGGATGTGGTCGGTCTTGACCATGCCGTACTTGGTCGAGACCGTGGTGCCCTCGACCAGGGGCAACAGATCGCGCTGCACGCCCTGGCGCGATACATCGGCGCCGGACATCTCGGAGCGGCTGGCGATCTTGTCGATTTCGTCGATGAACACGATGCCGTTCTGCTCGGCGTTGGCGAGCGCACCGGTCTTCAGGTCCTCGTCGTTGATCAACCGGGCGGCTTCCTCTTCCGCGGCCAGCTTCAGCGCTTCGCGGATTTTCAGCTTGCGCGTTTTCTTGCGGCTGCCGGACATATTCTGGAACATGCCCTGGATCTGCGAGGTCAGCTCTTCCATTCCGGGCGGCGCAAAGATTTCCATTTGCGCGGCTGTCGCGGCGACTTCGATTTCGATTTCCTTGTCGTCGAGTTCGCCCTCGCGCAGCTTCTTCCTGAATTTCTGCCGCGTCGCCGACGCTTCCGTGCCCTCGCCGACTGCCGCAGCTGCCGTGTCCTGGCGCTCGAAGCCTACGGCGCGGGCCGGCGGCAGCAGCGCATCGAGGATGCGTTCCTCGGCCGCATCCTCGGCCCGGGTTTTGACCTTGCGCATGGCCAGCTCGCGCGTCTGCTTCACGCTGATCTCGACCAGGTCGCGCACGATCGTGTCCACATCGCGGCCGACGTAGCCGACCTCGGTGAATTTGGTCGCCTCGACCTTGATGAAAGGCGCGTCGGCGAGTTTTGCCAGGCGTCGCGCAATCTCGGTCTTGCCCACGCCGGTGGGCCCGATCATGAGTATGTTTTTCGGCGTGATTTCGTGCCGCAGCGGCTCGGCCACCTGCTGCCGGCGCCAGCGGTTCCTGAGCGCGATTGCAACCGCGCGCTTGGCGCGGTCCTGGCCGATGATGTGCTTGTCCAGTTCGTGGACGATTTCCTGTGGCGTCATTTGCGACATGGCTGATGGCCAAAAAACTTAGTACCCGTCGCAGAGTGATTTTTGCGACGGCCTGATATAGGGGAGTATGAGGAGATGCGCCCACAAGGAAGTCCCCTTGGGAGATATCCCCTCATGTCGTAAGAGTCCATTAGACAGGAGAGACCCCGCTCCCGTTTCCTCATTCGAGCGTCTCGATCACGATCTGCTGGTTGGTGTAGATGCAAATATCCGAGGCGATGCCCAGCGATTTGGCCACGATTTCCCTGGGCCCGAGCTCCGTGTTCTCCAGCAGCGCCCGCGCTGCCGATTGCGCATAGGGTCCACCCGAGCCGATGGCGAGCAGGCCCAGCTCCGGTTCGAGCACATCGCCCATGCCGGTAATGACCAGCGAGCTTTCGCGATCGGCCACGGCCAGCATCGCCTCCAGGCGCCGCAGCATGCGGTCGGTCCGCCAGTCCTTGGCCAGTTCCACCGCCGAGCGCAGCAGATTGCCCTGATGCTTCTCCAGCTTGGCCTCGAAGCGCTCGAACAGGGTAAAGGCATCCGCAGTGCCGCCG
>JAJZUN010000212.1 GCA_021848555.1 Pseudomonadota bacterium
GATGAAAGGCGGGGCCAGCGTGACCGCAGATGCAGCGGCCGTGGTCGCAAGAAAGCGACGACGGTTGAACCTGTTGCTTGACGTCATTGATGCCTCCTTCTTCTGGTGGGTTGATGTAACGCGGAGATACGCCTGCGTCTATTTTTTTATCGCTGTCGGCGCGTGTTGCCTCTGCAAATTCGGGCAATTCGTGCAGCGCCGGCCCAACCTGATGAAATCATGCTAAACAGTTCCCGTTGATTAGTCCAGCGCTGCCGCGGACATTTTGTTGTTGCGCTGCAGCGCACCGGACTCAGTCAGCCACGATGCGTAGGTGTATACCCCTACACGCAAACATAGCCTTCGAACAGGTGCCGCGCGGTGCGGTAGAGGAACCGCGCGCGACCTGCCCCGATCCGTTGTTGCAGCTTGTATGAACACGGCGGGAAATTTTCTCCGGGTCATTGCGGGCGGCGCACTTCAACGCGGACGTTTCAACATAGGCAGCAGCGCCTTCCATACGTTGTCCAGCAGGATGGGCTGCGCCGCCGCGGTCGGGTGCAGGTTGTCCGCCTGGAACAATCCGCGCTGCTGGTCCATGCCCTGCAGCAAATGCGGAACCAGCGCGATCCTGTGCTTGCGCGCGAGATCGGCGTAGACCCCGGCGAATTCGCGCGTATAGGCCGCGCCGTAGTTGGGTGGCATGCGCATGCCGACCAGCAGCACGCGGGCTCCCGCTTTCTGGCTGGCGCGCACGATGGTTTCCAGATTGGCGCGCATTTCTCCGGGCGGCAGGCCGCGCAGGCCGTCGTTGGCGCCCAGTTCGACGATGACCACCGCGGGCTTGTGCGCCTTCAGCGCCGCGGCGATGCGCGCCGCGCCGCCGCTGCTGGTTTCGCCGCTGATGCTGGCGTTGGCCACGGTATAATCCAGTCTTTCCTGTTTCAGGCGCGCCTGCAGCAGGCTGGGCCAGCCCGCATCCTGGGCGAGGCCATAGGCGGCCGACAGGCTGTCGCCGTAGACCAGGATGGCTCCGCCGGCCCAGGCGGTGAGCGGCAGGCACAGCAAGGACGCCAGGCAGTTGAGTAGTATTTTTCGCAGCATGACACCCGACATCGGTATTCCCATGATAAAAGCAGCCGGCCTGTCCAAAGTAGTGCCGAACGGCGCAAGCACGCTCGTCATTTTGCACGAGATCGACCTCTCGGTCATGGCGGGCGAGGCGGTGGCCATCGTCGGCGCATCGGGTTCGGGCAAGTCCACGCTCCTGGGCTTGCTCGCCGGACTGGATACGCCCAGCGCGGGCAGCGTATTCCTCGACAGCGTCGATTTGTTCGCGCTGGGCGAAGACGGGCGCGCGGCGCTGCGCGCGAAACTGCTCGGTTTCGTGTTCCAGTCTTTCCAGTTGCTGCCGGCGCTGAATGCGCTGGAGAACGTGATGCTGCCGCTGGAACTGGCAGGCAGCGGCGACGCGGCCGAGCGCGCGTCGGCGATGCTCGCGCGCGTCGGCCTGGGCGAGCGCCTGGGCCATTATCCGAAACACCTCTCCGGCGGCGAGCAGCAGCGCGTCGCGCTGGCGCGCGCTTTCGTGATCGAGCCCAAGCTGCTGCTGGCCGACGAGCCCACCGGCAACCTCGACGCCGACACCGGCGCCGCGATTATCGATCTGATGTTTGCGCTCAATGCGGCGGCCGGCACCACCCTGGTGCTGGTGACCCACGACGACGCGATCGCGCGCCGCTGCCAGCGCCAGGTACGGCTCCATGGCGGGCGCGTCGTCGCTTGAAAGACATATTCGATTACGGCTATGGATAAAAGCAACCACGGCCCGGTGTGGTTTTTACACAAGATCGAACGCCATCGCCCGCCAATTGCGTCAATACTGGATTCGTGACCAATACCCTCCCCCTGCCGCTGAAAATGCTGTTGCGCGACTGGCGCGCCGGGGAATTGCGCGTACTGGCGCTGGCTCTGGTGATCGCAGTCGCCAGCGTCACCAGCGTGGCTTTTTTCGCCGACCGCGTGTGGCAGGCGCTGACGCGCGAAGCGAACCAGATGCTGGGCGCCGATGTGCTGCTGGTGTCGGAGCAGCCCTTCGCGCCGGAATTGCGCGAGGAAGCCGCCAAGCACGGCCTGCAGCGCGCCGATGGCGTGAGCTTCGTCAGCATGGCCCGCGCCGGCGAGGCGAGCCAGCTCGCCGGGGTGAAGGCGGTGAGCGCGGGCTATCCTTTGCGCGGCCGCCTGCGCATCGCGCCGCGTTTGAATGCCGAGGACGCCGAAACCGGCGCGATTCCGCCGCCCGGGACGGTGTGGCTGGACGAGCGCCTCTCCGCCGCCCTCGCCGTCGAAGTCGGGCAGCAGCTCGAGCTCGGCAGCGCGCGCTTCACCGTGGGTGCGGTGCTGACGCTGGAGCCCGACCGGGGCGTGAGTTTTTTCAATATCGCGCCGCGCCTGCTGATGCGGGTGGACGATCTGGCCGCCACCGGGCTGATCCAGACCGGCAGCCGCGCGCACTACCAGCTTTACCTCGCCGGCGAACGCGCCGCCACCGAGGCCTATGCCGGCTGGGCCAGGCCCAAGCTGGTTGCGGGGCAGCGCATCGAGAGCCTGGGCAACGCCCGGCCCGAAGTGCGCGCCGGGCTGGACCGCGCGCAGCAATTCCTCGGACTCTCCGCCATGCTCGCGGTGATCCTCGCCGCCGTCGCCATCGCGCTGTCCACGCGGCGCTACACCCAGCGCCATCTCGACGGCTACGCCGTGATGCGCTGCTTCGGCGCGCTGCAGGGCCGGCTGTTCGCCTTGTTCAGCTGGGAGTTCGTGCTCCTGGGTCTCGCGGCCTGCGCCGCCGGCTGCGTGCTCGGCTACGCCGGTCAGGCGGTGATCGCGTTGTGGCTGACCGATTTCGTCGCCTCTTCGCTGCCGCAGCCGGGCTGGTATCCGGTGCTGCAGGGGTTTGCCGCCGGCCTGTTGCTGCTGCTCGGTTTCGCCTTGCCGCCGCTGCTGCAGTTGAAGAACGTGCCCGCGATCCGCGTCATCCGGCGCGAGGTCGGCCCGCCCCGGCAAGGCGCGCTGGCCGGCTATGCGCTGGGCCTGGCGGCGCTGGCCGCCTTGCTGCTGTGGCAGGCAGGCGAAATCAAGCTGGGCGCCACCGTATTCGGCGGTTTTGCCGCGGCCTTTCTCTCGTTCTGGCTGGCCAGCCTGGGCGCTTTGCGCCTGATCGCCGCCCTGGGCCGCGCCGGCAGCGTGACCTGGCGCTATGGCCTGGCCAATCTGCGCCGGCGCGCCAGAGCCAATGCGGTGCAGATCGTCGCGCTCGCGCTCGGGCTGACGGTGCTGCTGCTCCTGACTTTCATCCGCGGCGACCTGCTCGAATCCTGGCGCACCAAGCTGCCGCAGGACGCGCCCAATCGCTTCGTGGTCAATATCCAGCCGGAGCAGGTGAAGCCGCTGGCGCAGTTTCTCGCGCAACAGGGCGTGGCGGCGCCGACCAGCTATCCGATGGTGCGCGCACGGCTCACCGCGATCAACGGCCGGGCGGTCGGCGCAGCCGACTACACCGACGAGCGCGCCAAGCGCCAGATCGACCGCGAGTTCAACCTGAGCTTCATGCGCACCATTCCGCCGGGAAACCAGATCACCGGCGGACGCTGGTTTAGCGCCGACGATTTCGCGCAAGGCTCGGTCTCGGTCGAGACCTGGATCGCCGAGCGCCTGGGGATAGGGCTAGGCGACCGCCTGAGTTTCAACGGCGGCGGTGTCAGCGTCACCGTGCCGGTGACCAGCGTGCGCAAGCTAGACTGGGATTCGATGCGGCCGAATTTCTTTTTCGTCACCACGCCGGGGGCGCTGGAGAAATTCCCCGCGAGCTACATGAGCACCTTCCGCCTGGCGGGCGCCGATCGCGGATTCGGCGCCCGCCTGACGCAGGCGTTTTCCAACCTCACGGTGATCGACGTCAGCGCGGTGATGCGCCAGGTGAACGGCGTGCTCGACCAGGTGATACGCGCGGTGGAATTCGTGTTCCTGTTCGCCCTGGTCGCGGGGGTGCTGGTGCTGTATGCGGCGCTGCTTTCCACCCAGGACGAGCGCCTGCAGGAGGCGGCGCTGATGCGCGCGCTAGGCGCGAGCCGCGCCCAGGTGGCGGGAGCGCAGCGCGCCGAATTCCTCGCGCTCGGGCTGGTGGCGGGCGTGCTCGCCTCGGCCGGCGCCAGCGCCATCGGCTATGTGCTCGCCGAGCGCGTGTTCCAGTTCCCCTGGCAGTTCAACGCCGCGATCTGGCTCGTCGGCCCCGCCGCGGGACTGGCCTGCGTCGCGCTCAACGCCTGGCTGGGCGCTCGCGCCGCGCTGAACCATCCGCCGATGCTGGCGCTGCGCGAAGCTTGATGAGCGCCGAACCAAAGCCGTTTCAGGTTACGCTATCGCCCAATCCCGGCCGTACGGTATGAACGATGAGCCTGGCGGATTGATTTGTCTTTCGCCCGAAAATTTATGGAGGATCGCATCATGAAACCTGTCGTCCTGGTTACCCGCAAGCTGCCCGACAGCGTCGAGGACAGGCTGCGCCGCGACTACACCCCCAGGCTGAATCCCGATGACGCCCTTTATTCAGGCGACGAGATCATCGAACGCGCCCAGGGGGCCGACGCCATTTTGCCCTGCCACACCGAGAAGTTCACCGCCGCCGTGATCGCCCGCCTGCCGGAAAGCGTGCGCGTGATCGCGAATTTTTCCGTCGGCTACGACCATGTGGACACCGCAGCCGCCAAGGCGCGGGGGCTGATCGTGACCAACACGCCCGAGGTGCTCTCGGACGCCACGGCGGAACTGACCCTGTTGCTGATGCTGGGCGCCGCGCGCCGCGCCAGCGAGGGCGAGCGCCTGGTGCGTGCCCGCGAGTGGAAGGACTGGAGCCCCAGCTTCATGGTGGGCACCCAGATGACGGGCAAGCGCCTGGGCATATTGGGCTACGGGCGGGTAGGGCGCGTCGTCGCCAAGCGGGCGCGCGGCTTCGACATGGAAATCCACTATAACGACGTCAGGCGTCTGCCCGAGCAACTGGAGGAAGGCGCCATTTTTCACGCGACGCCGGAGGAGCTGATGCCGCACTGCGACTTCCTGGCGCTGCACTGCGTGGCGTCGCCGCAGACCGTCAAGCTGCTGAACGCGGAACTCATCGCGCGCCTGCCGGACGGGGCGATCGTGGTCAACGCCGCCCGCGGCGCGGTGGTCGACGACGACGCACTGATCGCGGCGCTCAAGTCGGGCAAGCTCACCGCCGCCGGACTGGACGTCTACAACAACGAACCGGACATCCATCCGGAATACCGGCAGTTGGCCAACGTGTTCCTGATGCCGCACATCGGCAGCGCCACCAGGGAAACCCGGATCGCCATGGGATTCCGCGCCCTGGACAATCTGGATGCCGTGTTTGCCGGAAAAGAGCCGCGCGACCGCGTGGCCTGAGCTTGTTCCTTAGAGACGGTTACATCTAGCAAAGACCTTGCACGGACGATGAATCCGTCCGTGCGGATCGTCGATTGCATGCGGATGAAAAGCGCATCCGCATGCAATCGACGATCTTGGATAAAACCTCCGCGCCGGTTTTGCCCTTTATTCGATTAAGGAAGCTGAAACTCGGCCCTTTATCAATAACCGTGTTTTCTGTACGGATGCGCTTTTTATCCGTACAGAAAACACGGTTGGCGCGCGCAG
>JAJZUN010000213.1 GCA_021848555.1 Pseudomonadota bacterium
ACCTGGACGTCATCGAGTCCAACGAAGCGTTCGCGGCGCAGGCCTGCGCCGTCGCGCGCGAACTCGCGTTCGATCCGGACAAGGTCAATCCCAATGGCTCCGGCATCTCGCTCGGCCACCCGGTCGGAGCTACGGGTGCGATCATCACCGTGAAGGCGATCGCCGAACTGCATCGCATCGGCGGACGCTATGCGCTGGTGACAATGTGCATCGGCGGAGGGCAGGGCATCGCGGCGATATTCGAACGCGCGTAATAGATCATCGCGCGGGCGACGCGCCCCGCTAGCGTGCCGCCGCAAGCATGGCACCGCCTCCGAAACTGGAATGCACCGGGACCGGACCGCCTTTCTTCACTTTCACCGCGCAGTACTTGAACTCGGGAATCTTGCCGAAGGGATCGAGCACCGGGTTGGTGAGCTTGTTCGCCGCCGCCTCGTAATAGCAGAACGGGATGAACACCGCGCCCCGGGGGGTGCCAGCATCGGCGCGCGCGTAAAGGGATATGCTGCCGCGGCGCGAGGCCACCGTCACCACCTCGCCCGAGCGCACGCCGAAGCCGTCGAGGTCGAGCGGATGGAACGACGCCGTCGGCTCGGGCTCGATCGCGTCGAGCACCCCGGCGCGGCGGGTCATGGAGCCGGTATGCCAGTGCTCCAGCTGGCGCCCGGTGATCAGCACCATGGGATAATTCGCATCCGGCTGCTCGTCCGCCGGTATCAGATCCGCGGGGACGAACTTGGCGCGGCCAGTGGCAGTGGGAAAATGCTCGGTGAACACCACCGACTGGCCCGGGTCGCCCTCTTCGACACAGGGGTAGGTCACCGCGGAGTCGCGCTCGAGGCGCTCCCAGGTGATGCCGGTTATGGTGTCCATGCCGGCGCGCATCTCGACGAACACCTCGGACACGTGGCCGTAGTTCCAGGCGAGGCCCATGCGTTTGGCGATTTCCTGGATGATCCACAGATCTTCCTTGGCCTCGCCCGGCGGTGCGATCGCCTTGCGGCCGAGCTGCACGATGCGGTCGGTATTGGTGACCGTGCCGTCCTTTTCCGGCCAGGCAGTGGCGGGCAGCACGACGTCCGCAAGATAGGCGGTTTCGGTGAGGAAAATGTCCTGCACCACCAGGTGATCGAGCGCGGCCATCGCCTCGCGCGCATGATCGACGTCCGGATCCGACATGGCGGGGTTCTCACCCATCACGTACATGCCGCGGATTTCCTTCTTCTTCGCCGCGTGCATGATCTCGACCACGGTGAGGCCGGGCTTGGGATCGAGGTCGGGCGCGCCCCAGAGCTTGGCGAAACGCGCCCTCGCTTCCGGATTGTCGACGCGCTGGTAATTCGGATACATCATCGGAATCAGGCCCGAGTCCGAGGCGCCCTGCACGTTGTTCTGTCCGCGCAGGGGATGCAGCCCGGTGCCGCGCCGGCCGATCTGGCCGGTCATGAGGGCAAGCGCGATCAGGCAGCGCGCATTGTCGGTGCCGTGCACATGCTGCGATATGCCCATGCCCCACAGGATCATCGAGCCTTTCGACGTGGCGTACAGGCGCGCGACCTGGCGCAGGGTCTGGGCCGGGATGCCGCAGATCGGCGCCATCGTCTCCGGGCTGTACTTCTTCACGTTCTCGGCCAGCGCCTGATAACCCGAAGTGCGGTCGCGGATGAAAGCCTCATCCACCAGCCCCTCGGTGACGATGACATGCATGATGGCGTTCAGCATGGCCACGTCTGTGTCGGGATTGAACTGCAGCACGTAAGCCGCGTGGCGCGCGAGCTCGGTGCGGCGCGGATCGGCGATGATCAGCTTGGTGCCGTTCTTGACCGCGTTCTTGATCCAGGTGGCGGCCACCGGGTGGTTGACCGTCGGGTTGGAGCCGATCACCAGCACCACTTCGGCGAATTGCACGTCGCTTACCTGGTTGGACACGGCGCCCGAGCCCACGCCCTCGAGCAGCGCGGCCACCGAGGAGGCGTGGCACAGGCGGGTGCAATGATCGACGTTGTTGGAGCCAAAGCCGGTGCGCACCAGCTTCTGGAACAGGTAGGCTTCCTCGTTCGAGCCCTTGGCCGAGCCGAAGCCGGCGAGCGCAGACTTCCCGTACCGGTCGCGAATCTGCGCGAGTCCTCCGGCCGCGAACGCCAGCGCTTCTTCCCAGCTCGCCTCGCGGAACGCGTTGCGCCAGTCGTCCGGATCGACCTTGAAGTCCCCGCTCTTGGGCACGCCGGGCTTGCGTATCAGCGGCACGGTCAGGCGCTGGCGGTGGTGCGCGTAGTCGAAACCGTAGCGCCCTTTCACGCACAGGCGGCCGTGGTTGGCCGGGCCGTCGCGTCCCTCGACGTGCACGATCTTGTTGTCGGTCACATGGTAGGTGAGCTGGCAGCCCACGCCGCAGTAGGGGCAGACCGAATCGACCGTCTTGTCCGCCACCGTCAGCGCCGCATTTCTCGCCGGCATCAAGGCGCCGGTCGGACAGGCCTGCACGCATTCGCCGCAGGCGACGCAAGTGCTCGCCCCCATCGCGTCGTCGAAATCGAACACGATTTTGGAATGCCCGCCGCGGAAGGCGTAGCCGATGACGTCGTTCACCTGTTCCTCGCGGCACGCCCTGAGGCAGCGCGTGCACTGGATACACGCATCCAGATTGACCGCGATGGCCGGGTGCGAAACATCGGCCGCGGGTTGCGTGCGCCCGGCGAAGCGCGGTTTGCCCAGTTTCAGCTTCTGCGCCCATTGGTCGAGCTCCGAGTTCGGCGTGTAGGATTGCGCCGCCATGTCGGACAACAGCAGTTCGAGCACCATTTTCTGGCTGGCAACGGCACGCGTGCTGTCGGTGGTGACTTCCATCCCGTCCTTGGGCGTGCGGCAGCACGAAGGCGCGAGCGCGCGCTCGCCCTTGATCTCGACCACGCAGGCGCGGCAGTTGCCGTCGGGGCGCAGGCCTTCCTTGTAGCAAAGGTGCGGAATCTCGATGCCGTAGTGTTTCGCCGTTTCGATGATGGTCTCGTCCGCGCGGCCGACCACCGCCTGGCCGTTCAGCTTGAACTCCACCGGCAGCGCGGCAATTTCCTGTTTGGTGATTGCAGTCATGGGTCCGTTCCACAAAAGAGGGGATATCCCCCGAGGGGACTTCCTTCGGGGCGTCTCCCCTCATACTCCCCTATATTGGCCCGTCGCAAAATTCATTTTGCGACGGGTTCCAAGTATTTCTCCCGGCTATCGATCAAGCAAGCTCATGCGGAAAATATTTCATCACGCTGAGTACCGGATTGGGCGCGGCCTGTCCGAGGCCGCAGATCGAGGCGTCGATCATGACCTGTGACAGTTCGGCCAGCAGCGCCTGGTTCCATTTCGGCGCATCGAGCAATTTCAGCGCCTTGGCGGTGCCCACGCGGCAGGGCGTGCACTGCCCGCAGGACTCCTCGGCGAAGAAGCGCATCAGATTGCGCGCCGCATCGGTGGCGCGATCCTGATCCGACAGAATCATCACCGCGGCCGAACCGATGAATGAGCCGTAAGCCTGCAGGGTGTCGAAATCGAGCGGAATGTCGCCCATGGACGCGGGCAGGATGCCGCCCGAGGCGCCGCCGGGGAGATAGGCATAGAACGCATGTCCTTCGAGCATGCCGCCGCAATACTCTGCGATCAGTTCTTTCACCGTGATACCGGCCGGTGCCAGATGCACGCCCGGCTTGTTCACGCGTCCGGAGACGGAGAATGAGCGCAGCCCCTTCCTTTCGTGGCGCCCGTGCCCGGCAAACCAGGCTGCGCCCTTCTCCAGGATTTCGCGCACCCAGTACAGCGTCTCCATGTTGTGTTCCAGCGTCGGCCGGCCGAACAGTCCCACCTGGGCCACGTAAGGCGGACGCAGGCGCGGCATGCCGCGCTTGCCCTCGATCGATTCGATCATCGCCGATTCCTCGCCGCAGATATAGGCGCCGGCGCCGCGCCGCAGGTGGATCGGCGGCAGCGCGCAGGGCGGATCGGCCTTGAGCGCGGCGATCTCTTTTTCCAGAATGGCGCGGCAGCCGGCGTATTCGTCGCGCAAATAGACATAGACCTCGGCGATGCCGGCGGTCCAGGCGGCGATCAGCATGCCTTCGAGAAACCGGTGCGGATCGCGCTCGAGGTAATAGCGATCCTTGAAGGTGCCGGGTTCGCCCTCGTCGATGTTCACCGCCATCAGGCGCGGCTCGGGTTCGGCGCGCACGATTTTCCATTTGCGTCCCGCCGGGAACCCGGCTCCGCCCAGCCCGCGCAGGCCAGAATCCTCCATCGCCTGTGTCAGGTCCCGGTAGTCGCGCTTGCCCGCCAGGCATTGCTGCAGCATGCGATAGCCGCCGTTCCTGCGGTATTCGGCGTAGGCGAGGTACTTGCCCGGCTTTTGTTTGGTCGCCTTGGACGCCACCAGTTTTTTCACTCCGTCCAGGGTCGCATGCGCGAGCGCATTCTGTCCGATCACGGCCACCGGCGCGGTCTCGCAGCGGCCCACGCAAGGCGCGGAAATCACGCGCACGTCGCGTCCGAGCAGGGCGGGCAATTTCGCCAGCAATTCCTTCGCCCCGGCCAGCTCGCAGGAAAGCGAGTCGCAGACGCGCACGGTGATGCCTGCCGGCGCCGCGTCGCCTTCCTTGACCACGTCGAAATGGTGATAGAAAGTCGCGACCTCGTACACCTCGGCCAGGGACAGGTTCATTTCCGCCGCCAGCGCCACCAAGTGCGGCGCCGACAACCGGGCGTAGCGATCCTGGATCTTGTGCAAGTGTTCGATGAGGAGGTCGCGCCGGCGCGGCTCCGCGCCGAGCAGCGCCTGCACTTCCTTCAGCGCTTTCGGTTCGGGCGTGCGGCCCTTGATGGTCGAGCGCAGCTTGCGCTCGAACTTGATCGGGATGACGACTGGATTCACAAATGTCCTCACTGCAAAACGATATATTTGCGTTCAAGACACTTGCGATCTGCCTGGCTGCAAATCACATCGGGCGCGGGCTCCTGGATGACACAGGCTCTCCCGCCCCCGTTCTTGCGACTGTTCAGATGCCGGGGCGCACCTCGCGCCTATTTCAGAATCGCCTTGAGTGTCCTGCCCATCTCGGCCGGGTTGCGCGTCACCTTGATGCCGCAGGCCTCCATCACGGCCAGTTTTTCCTGCGCCGTGCCTTTGCCGCCGGAAATGATGGCGCCGGCATGCCCCATGCGCTTGCCTGCGGGCGCGGTGACGCCGGCGATGAATCCGACCACCGGTTTCTTCATGTTGTCCTTCACCCACAGCGCGGCGGTCTCTTCGTCCGAGCCGCCGATTTCGCCCACCATGATCACCGCATCGGTGTCGGGATCGTCGTTGAACATGCGCAGCACGTCGATGTGTTTCACGCCGTTCACCGGGTCGCCGCCGGTACCGACGCAAGTGGACTGTCCGATGCCGAGTTCCATCAGCTGGCCCACCGCCTCGTAGGTCAGCGTACCCGAACGCGACACCACGCCGATGCGGCCTTTCTTGTGGATATGGCCGGGCATGATGCCGATCTTGATCTCGTCCGGCGTGATCACGCCGGGGCAGTTCGGTCCGACCAGGACGCTCTTCTTGTTGTGTTTGCGCATGCGGTCCTTGACCTCGATCATGTCGCGCACCGGAATGCCTTCGGTGATGCAGATCACCAGATCCAGGTCGGCATCGACCGCCTCCCAG
>JAJZUN010000214.1:0-5162 GCA_021848555.1 Pseudomonadota bacterium
ATCGGCGATCTTGGATAAACCCTGGACCGTTTTTATTCATAACCGTGTTTTTCCGATACGGATACGCTTTTCATCCGTATCGGAAAAACACGGTTGGCGCGCGCAGCGCGCAAGGTTTTGTTTGAAGCACTTCCATGACCCTCGGCCTACTTAGTCAGTACGTCTTCAACGGCTTGATGCTGGGCATGATCTACGCCATGGTCGCGGTCGGGTTCACGCTGTTCTTCGGCGTGCTCGACGTGATCAAATTCTCCCACGGCGACGTGCTGATGGTGGGCGCGTTCACCGGGCTGGCGACTTACCTCGGTCTCGAGGCGCTGGGCGTCGATTCGGCGGTGGTGCAGGTGCTGGTGATGACCCTGGTCGCGACGCTGTCGATGGCGCTGCTCGGCGCGCTGATCGCGAAATACCTGGTGCTGCCGCTGCGCCTGGCGCCGCCCTTGAATACCCTGCTGATCACCCTGATGCTGGGTACGGTGCTGCGCGAGGCGGTGCGCCTGTTCTACCCGCAGGGCTCCAACCCTAAACCGTTCCCGCGCCTGCTGCCGGCCGATTCCCTGAGCTTCGGCAGCTTCACCCTGCGCGCCGACAGCATGATCCTGCTGCTCGCCGGGCTGGCGGCCATCGTCGCGGTGCATCTGGTGATCAACCGCACCAAGCTCGGCCTGGCGATACGCGCGGTGGCGCAGGACGCCGAGACCGCACGCATCATGGGCATCAATTTCGAATTCATCGTGCTGCTCACTTTCGCCATCGGCTCGGGCATGGCGGCGCTGGGCGGGCTGATGAACGGCCTGTACTACAACGAAATCAACTTCGGCATCGGCCTGTTGCTCGGCGTGATCGGTTTTTCCGCCGCGGTGGTCGGCGGCCTGGGCAATATCTACGGCGCCATCCTAGGCGGGTTTCTGTTTTCGGCGCTGCAAAGCGTAGGCGCGGTGGCGCTGCCGGCTTTGTTTCCGGGCACCTCGACCGCCTACAAGGACGTATTCGCCTTCGCCGTGGTGATCATTTTCATGGCCTGGCGGCCGACCGGCCTGATCGCCGAGAAAAAAAGCGAGCGCGTATGAAGCGCCTGCTCGCGCCCGCTTCGGCCTTCCCCGCGCTCGCGAGCATGGCCGGCATCACCCTGTTCTGCGTGCTGTTCCTGCACGCCGAATCGCAGGAAGAGGTCATGGGCCTCACGGTGGGGGCGGTGGTGGTGCTGTTCCTGCTCGCGCGCTTCGGCTGGAACGCGCGCGCGGCGGCCTCGTTCGCGGGCAACAGCCGCGCCGGGCAGGCCTCGGTCCTGATCGGGGTGCTGATCGTCGCCGCGGCGTTCTACGACCAGCATTTTCCGCTGCTGATGCTGACCACGGTGCTGCTCTACATCGTGGTCTGCCTCGGCCTGAACCTGCAGTTCGGCTATGCGGGGGTGGTCAATTTCGCCGGCGCGGCCTTTTTCGGCATCGGCTGCTACACCGCGGCGGTGCTGACCGAGCATACGGCGCTGCCGCATCTGCTGGTGGTGCTCATCGGCGGCGTCATGGCCGCGGCGATAGGCTCGCTCCTGATCCTGCCGGTGCTGCGCACCTACGGCCACTACGCCGCGCTGGTCACCATCGCCTTCGGCATCCTGTTCCGCGTATTCATCGAGGTGAACGACGCCCTGGGCGGGCCGCAGGGGATGAAGCTGCCGGGGATGGAAATTTTCGGCTGGAAACTGAACGAGGGCCTCGCGTTCGGCGATAGCGAGCTGTCCTTCTACGCCAACTACCTGGTGCTCGCCCTCGCCATGGCGGCGGTCGCCTTCATGCTGGTGCGCCGCCTCGAGCGCTCCTGGATCGGCCTTGCCCTGGACGCGGTGCGGCTGGACGAGACCGCCTGCGCCGCGTTCGGCATCGACGTCGCGCGCTGGAAAATCACCGCCTTCACCCTGGGCAATTTTCTGATCGGCCTCGCCGGTTCGGTGTACGCGATGATGACCGGCTTCGTCGCGCCGAACGCCTTCACTTTCGGCGACTCGCTGATCCTGGTGTCCATCGTGATCCTCGGCGGCATCGGCAATCCCTGGGGGCTGACGGTGGCGGCTGCCATCGTGCTGATGCTGCCGGAGAAGCTGCAGTTCATCCAGGAATACCGCCTGCTCTTGTACGCCGGGCTGGTGATCCTGATCCTCTTGTTCCGCCCCGGCGGGCTGATGCCGCGCCAGGTGCGCAACTATCTTCCTGGGTGGAAGCCATGAGCGGCACGCTCCTGGCGTGCGAGCGCCTGTCGATGCGCTTCGGCGGCCTGGTGGCGCTGAACCAGTTGAGCCTGTCGGTGAACCAGGGCGAGATCCTCGGCCTGATCGGACCCAACGGCTCGGGCAAGACCACCTTCTTCAATGTGATCACCGGTATCTACCAGGCCAGCGAAGGCCGGGTCGACTACCGCGGCCACGATCTGGCCAAGATGAGCGCGCAGGAGATTTACCGCGCCGGGGTGACGCGCACCTTCCAACGCTCGCGCCTGTGCCTGCCGCTGTCGATATTCGACAATCTGATGATAGGCAACCACCGCCGGCTCGACCACGGCCTGTGGTTCAACCTCATCCGGCGCGACGCTTTCCGCCGCCAGTTCGAGGAGCAATACGCCGAAGCGCTGGCACTGGTGCGGACCTTCAGCAAGCCGCTCGCCGAGCGGCTGTTCGAGGCGGCGGGCAACGTCAACATGATAGACCGGCGCCGCATCGAAATCTGCCGCGCCCTGATCAGCCAGCCGACCCTGCTGCTGCTGGACGAACCGTCGGCGGGCATGACGCACGAAGAGACGCGCGAGCTGATGGACGACATCCTGATCGTGCGCGAGCACATGCCCGGCCTCTCGGTCATCATCATCGAGCATGAGATGAACGTGATCGAGCGCATCACCGAACGCTGCATCGTGCTCAACTTCGGCCAGAAGATCTGCGAAGGCCCCTACGCCGAGGTCGCCGCCGACCGCGAGGTGCAGGAAGCCTACCTCGGGACCGAATGACCATGGCCGCGCTGCTTTCCGTCGAAAACGTGTATTCCGGCTACGACAAGGCCGACGTGCTGCAGGACGTGTCGCTGTCCGTCGCGGCGGGCAGCATCACCTGCATCCTCGGCTCCAACGGCTCGGGCAAGAGCACGCTGATCCGCGCCATCCTCCGGCTCACGCCGCCGCGCCGCGGCCGCGTGGTGTTCGACGGCAACGACCTCGCCGGCCTGCCCACGCACCGCGTGATCAGCACCGGCATCGCCTGCATCCCCGAAGGGCGCAAGGTGTTTCCCAAGCTCTCGGTGGTCGAAAACCTGCGCCTGGGCGCCTATCAGCAGGACGATGCCGACAAGATCGCCGGCCGGTTGGAGCAGGTGTTCGGGATCTTTCCGCGCCTGGAAGAGCGCGCGGCGCAGCTCGCCGGCACCATGTCGGGCGGCGAGCAGGCGATGCTGTCGATCGGCCGCGGCATGATGGGCGAGCCGAAGCTGCTGCTGATCGACGAGCCCTCGCTAGGACTGTCGCCGCGGCTGGTGAAAGAGAATTTCCACGTCATCCGCCGCATCAACGAACTCGGCATCACCGTCCTGCTGGTGGAGCAGAACGTGCACCAGACCCTCGCGATCGCGCACCACGGCTACGTCCTGTCGCAGGGCAGGGTAGTGGCCTCGGGGACGGCCAAGGAACTCGCCGAGAACGCCGAAGTGCGCGCGGCCTATTTCGGCTGAGAGCGCATTCCCACGCCCCGCTTGCGGGAGGATAGACAGCTTAGAAGACCGTCCCCTCGCCCCGCTTGCGGGGAGAGGGCCAGGGTGAGGGGAAAACCTGTCATGCACCTTCCATGAAAATTCACTCTGCAACAGACTCTAAAATGTCTCCACGCCCCACCGTCATCTTCGATCTCGGCGGCGTCCTCGTCAGCGTCGACTTCATGCGCGCCTGCAAGCGCCTCGAGGCCGCCGGCGGCGCAACGGCGGCAGTCATACTCGAGACCATCGCCAGCGGCGCGGACAAACTCGCCTTTGACACCGGCCGCCTGAGCCCGCAGCAGTTCGCCGCGCGCTTTTGCGCCGCCATCGGCGTGCGCACTCCGTACACCGAGTTCGCCGACATCTGGTGCGACATCTTCGCCGAGCAGCGCGAGGTCACGAGCCTGCTGGATCAGATCGCAGCCAAAGCCGACCTGGTGCTGCTGTCGAACACCGATCCCCTGCATCTCGACTACGTACGCAGCCATTACCGCTTCCTGGAAAAGTTCGGACGGCTGGTGCTTTCCTACGAAGTCGGCCATGCTAAGCCGGCGCGCGAGATCTTCCAACGCGCAATCGGCCTGTGCGCCCCGGGAACCCGGATGATCTACTTCGACGACGTGCCCGAGTACGTCTCGGCCGCGCGTGCCTGCGGTTTGCCGGCGGAACAGTTCGTCGATGCGGTCAAGCTCAGGCGCGATCTCGAGCGGTTCGGGGTGCTGTAAGCGCCATACTCGGCTCGTGAGATGTCGCCGATGCCCTCACCCAGTCGAGCAAGCGTGGTGACCGCACGACAACCATCGGCGGGGGCTATTTCGACGGAGTGTGCAGGTGCCTATCCCAGTTAACGAGATTGAGGAATCAATGACATGGGCGTAACCTGACCGTGTTAGACACCACAAACACAGGGAACACAGGGAGAGAAACATGGATCCACTTCTGAGCACGCTCTCGCAGCTTGGTCTCGGCCTTGCGACAAACGCTGTTTACGATCTCCTAAGAGGGCTTGCGGGAAAATCGGCTAACACGCAGCAAGTGGCCCAGGAGATTCAGAGCCGCATAAACATGTACGGTGTGTCCATGCGTGCAGAAACCGTTATCAACGCGCTTGCGCAAAATGGGTTTCTGGTAATTGAACAATCACATCTCCACGGCAACCAAGGCTTGGTATTTGGCAGCGTACAAGGTAGCGCAGTTGTGGGGAACAACAGCGCATTGACAACCAACAATACTGCTATCACTGCAGGCAGTGGCGCATTTATGGAAACCCAAGGAAATGCGCAGGTTCGCCAGAATCCTGATGGCAGTATTTCGTTCCACGTCGGCGAAAATGGCAATATCAATTTCAAAGTCCCCAAGTGAGGTCTAGCAAGCCATCGGAGCGGACGCCTATCGGCGCCGCACAATTCGAGCGTTAGCTGTCATGAAAGC
>JAJZUN010000214.1:5172-5677 GCA_021848555.1 Pseudomonadota bacterium
CGTGCCCGGGTCCAAGAGAAACGAAGTGACATCCTTGCCGCCAGAACTGGAGCGGGTCCGCGAAGCTGCGCGCAACGCGCTCGGTGAATTGGTGCCTGCTGGCCCTCCGAGATCGGATGTGGAGGGGCACGGACTCATGCTGTCCTCACGCACGAACGGAGGGCGAGACCTGCCCCCTTATTATCTTGTCTACTTCCTTCTAGTTGACCTGCTCGGATTCGAGGACTTGGGGCAATGGGAAAAGGTCTCGTGGGTAGTACCCATCAGATACCAAGGTCGCCTTTACAGCATAGAACACCGAAAGCTAGGTTTGGGAATATTTGCTCCTACTCTAGACGCCGCAGCAAGAATGAGTTCGACGCCGACTGAAGTGGCTGAAGCGGATGCCTGCGCGATTGCTGAGTTAGTTCGTAGAGCAGTAAGTAAAGCCGAGCCATACTTTGAGTGGCGAGCTGAGCAGGCTGCGGTAGGCCATAGGCTCAATGTCCTAAATAATAGTGACTGG
>JAJZUN010000215.1 GCA_021848555.1 Pseudomonadota bacterium
GCCGCAGAAAATGATAGGCGCATCGGCGCGCGGTTTTCAGGAGAAGGTGGAATCGGGCGAGCAGACGGTGGTCGGCGTCAACGCCTACCAGGTGGAGGAAGACAAGGGCGAGCGCCAGGCGCTGCCGGTACCGGACCCGGCGAAAATGCAGGCGCACATCGCCGCGTTCAAGGCGTACAAGGCGGCGCGCTCGGCCGCCGCGGTGCAGGCGGCCGAGGACGGCCTGGCCGCCGCCGCCCATGATCCGAAGCAGAATATCTTCGGGCGCGTGGTCGAGGCGGCAGCAGCCGGCTGCACCCACGGCGAGATCTGCGCCACGCTGCGGCGCGAACTCGGCTTCGGCCAGCCGCTGGTCACGGTCTGAGGGGGCGTCATGTCTGATCGAACGCAGATCGAGACTTATCGGGGTGTCGTCTATCCCTGGCAGCTGGACCACATGGATCACATGAACGTGCAGTTCTATACCGCGCGCTTCGACGAGGCCACCTGGCATTTCTTCGCCGCGCTGGGGATGACGACGGGCTATTTCAGGAACAACCGGCGCGGCATGGCGGCGCTGGAGCAGCGCACGCTGTACAAGAGAGAGCTGCACGCGGGCGCGCTGATCCGCATCACCTCGGAATTGCTGGAAATGAAGCCCAAGACCATCCGCTTCCTGCATCGCATGTATGACACCGAAAGCGGCGAGGAAGTCTCGACCACCGAGCTGGTCGGGGCCCACCTGGACACCGAGGCGCGCAAGGCAGTGCCGTTCCCGGAGGATATCGTCCGGCGCCAGGCCGGGTTCGTCGACGCTGGCGCGAAGCCGGCATGAAGTCGGGGCCGTCCTCGGGCGCGCTCGCCGCCATCCTCGCCGGCGAGCGCCGCGCGCTGGCGCGCGCCATGTCGGCGGTGGAGAACGAGACCGCCGCGGGCAAGGCGCTGCTGCACCAACTGCAGCCGCATCTGGGCCGCGCGCGCGTGGTGGGCATCACCGGCCCGCCCGGCGCGGGCAAGTCCACGCTGGTGAATGCGCTGATCGGCGCCTGGCTGGCGCGCGGCGAGCGCATCGGCGTGGTGGCGGTCGATCCTTCCAGCCCATTCTCCGGCGGCGCCATCCTCGGCGACCGCATCCGCATGGGCGAGCACCAGGCGCATGAGCGCGTGTTCATCCGCTCGCTCGCTTCGCGCGGCCATGGCGGCGGCCTGTCGCGCACTGCGGCGCGGGTGATCGATTTGTTCGACGCTGCCGGCTACGATCAGATCATCGTCGAGACCGTCGGCGCCGGACAGTCCGAGGTCGAGGTGGCGGAAGTCGCGGATACGCGCATCGTGGTCTGCCCGCCCGGCCTGGGCGACGAGGTGCAGGCGCTCAAGGCCGGCATCCTCGAGATCGCCGACATCCTGGTGGTGAACAAAGCCGACCTGCCGCTCGCGGAACGCACCGAACGCGAGCTGCTGGGGATGCTGGCGCTGCACCGCTACGGCGCGTGGACGCCGCAGGTGGTGCGCACGGTCGCCACCAGCGGCGCGGGTGTGCCCGAACTGGCCGACCTCATCGCGCAGCATGCCGCGGCCGGCGCCAGCCAGCGGCGTTCGCACGGCGCTCGCGTGCGCCGCCTGATTGCCGCGAGCGCGGCGGACTGGGTGAAGCGGCGCGTCGAGAACCTGGCCGGCGCCGAATTCGAGCGGCTGTGCGCCCTGGTGCAGAGCGGCGAGCTCGATTACGCCAGCGCCGATCTGCGCGCGCTGGAGCTTGCACTCGCCGCCGAGAAAAAGGCTTGAACGCGCCCGAGCGCCAGGGTTTCCCGCCGTCCATCCTGTGGGTGCTGGTCGCGCTCACCCTGGGCTGGGGCTTCAACTGGCCCATGATCAAGCTGGCGCTGTCGGAACTGCCGGTGTTCAGCTTCCGCAGCGTGTGCCTGGCGGGCGGCGTGGCCGGCCTGTTCGCTATTGCGCGGTATGCGCGGCTGCCGCTGCGCGTGCCGCGCGGCGATTGGGGCAGGCTGCTCCTGATCGCGCTGTTCAACGTCACGATCTGGAACGTATGCATCGCCTACGGCATCGGCTATATGTCCTCCGGCCGCGCGGCGATTCTCGCCTACACCATGCCCTTGTGGAGCGTGCCGCTGTCGGCCTGGCTGCTGAAAGAGCGCATCACGGCGCGCCGGATGCTGGGCGTAGGCCTGGGCATGGGGGCGATGCTGCTGTTGCTCTCGGTGGAGTTGCGCGCGGTGCAGGCTGCGCCCAAGGGCACTTTACTCATGCTGTCCGGAGCGGTCAGTTGGGCTGCAGGTACGGTGCTGATGAAACGCTACCCGGTCGACCTGCCCGTCACCTCGCTCACCGCCTGGCAACTGCTGGTCGGCGGCGTTCCGATCTACGCCGGCGCGCTGGCCTTCGACCTGCACAGTCTGCAGCCGCTGACGCTGTGGCCCGCAGTCGCGCTCGCCTACAACGTGGTGGTCGCCTTCGTGTTCTGCCACTGGGCCTGGTACAAGATCGTGACGACGGTGCCGGTGGGCGTGTCTTCGCTGTCCTCGCTGATGACGCCGGTGGTGGGCGTGTTCAGCGGCATGCTGGTGCTCTCGGAACTGCCGCACTGGCAGGATTTCGCCGCCCTGGGACTGGTGCTGATGGCGCTCGCGACCGTGATGCTGCCGCCGGGGTCGGTCCGGAGGCTCAAACGGCGTTAAGGCTCGGGCAGGCTGCGCCGGCGCGGGATGTGCGCCGCGTTCCAATGCGCAAGCGCCCAGTCCCAGAATTCGGCGAGCGTCGCGCGGCCTAGCTGCGCCGGCGGGGACTGGCCGAGAAATTCCATGACTTGTACCAGAGCCGGCAGCGGGTCGCGCGCATCGACCGCGGCTGCCCGCGTCTGCTTGGACAGTTTTTCGCCGGCCGCATTTACCGCCGCCGGCAGATGCAGGTAGTGCGGCGTGGGCAGGCCCAGCAGGCGCTGCAGATAGATCTGTCGCGGCGTCGATGCCAGCAGATCGGCGCCGCGTACCACGTGGGTGATCCCCTGGTCCGCGTCGTCGATCACCACCGCCAACTGATAGGCGTAACACCCGTCGGCGCGCAGCAGCACGAAGTCGCCGACCTCGGTGGCGAGATCCTGGCGAAATCTTCCTTGCAGCGCGTCCTCGAATTCGATCACGCTGTCGCCTACGCGCACCCGCGTGGCGCGCGGTGTTTTCCCCGGTGCCAGGCCGGTGCGGCAGGTGCCGGGGTAAATGAGCGCGCCATCCGGTCCCAGGCCGGAATCTGCAATCTCCTTTCTCGAACAGCCGCAGGGGTAGGCCAGGCCTTGCGCTTCGAGGCGTGACAGCGCGGCGCCATACGCTTCGCCGCGCCGGCTCTGATACAGGATGCTGCCGTCCCAGCCCATGCCGCAGGCTTCCAGGGTGCGCAAAATCGCGTCGGCCGCGCCAGGCTGCTCGCGCGGCCGGTCGAGGTCTTCCATGCGCACCAGCCACGCGCCGCCGCGGCTTTTCGCCTCGAGATAGCTGCCCACGGCGGCGGTGAGCGAACCGAAGTGCAGCGGTCCGGTGGGCGAGGGGGCGAAGCGGCCGCGATAGGGGTCCATAAGCGGATTCTAAGAGCAAGCGGCAAACGAAGGGTAATTGCGCGCTTTTCTTCTGCGCAAGAATCGGGTGGCTGCGTGGCGCGCGCGACCGATAGAATGGCGCCGTCATCCATGAACGCGACGGCCATGTCCGCAAACGACTATTACCTCATAGAGCAAGCCATCCGCTTTCTCGACGCCAATGCCCGGCGCCAGCCGGAATTGGGCGAGATCGCGGCCAGCGTCGGGCTGTCGGAGTTTCATTTCCAGCGCCTGTTTCAGCGCTGGGCCGGCGTCAGTCCGAAGCGCTTCCTGCAATTTCAGACGGCGCAGGAGGCGAAGCGCGTGCTGCGCGAAAGCGGCGATCTGCTCGACGCAAGCTATAGCGCCGGCTTGTCCGGGCCCGGGCGCCTGCACGACCTGATCATCAACGTGGACGCTGTGACTCCGGGAGAATTCAAGCGCAAGGGCGCAGGCCTCATTATTTTCTGGGGCGTGCACGCGACTCCGTTCGGTGATTGCTTTTTGGCGCTGACGCCGCGCGGGGTTTGCGCGCTCGAATTTCTCCAGCCGGAAACCGAGGACGAGGCGCTGGCACGATTGCGCGCCGCGTGGGAGAACGCGCGGATTGAACACGCGCCGGAGGCAACGGCGCCCGTAGCCGCTCGAATATTCGATTCGGGCGCCAAGGGCAGGGCGCCGCTGGGCCTGCTGGTGAAAGGTACCAATTTTCAGATCAAGGTATGGGAGGCGCTGCTGCGCATCCCCGCAGGCCGGGTCACCACCTATTCCGGGCTGGCCGGGAGCGTCGGCCAGCCGCGCGCGGCGCGCGCTGTCGGCAGCGCCGTCGCCGCCAACCCGATCGGTTATCTGATCCCCTGCCACCGCGTAATCCGCAGCACCGGTGCTTTCGGCGAGTACCACTGGGGACCGATGCGCAAGCGCATTCTGCTTTCGCGGGAGTTGGCGCGAGCGGCCTAAAGCCCGTTCCATGAATTGCGGCTGTCCTGAGCCCCTCACAAAGCGGTTGACTGAGCAACCGCCATTTCTTGTAGATCAAGTATTGGCGCGGTTCTCCGGGCAGTTTCCGTCTGATAAATTGCCGCTTTCAGAGTAAGCACCCGGGGGAAACGGTGGTAAAGTAAGCCTTCGTCTCCGTCGCCACCGCCGACAATTTCATGAACGCGTTTGCCAAGGCGTGTAGCGTGGTCAGTCAATCGTTGCGCGAATCCCAATTAGAATAAGGCGCCATGGCAACCAGAACCGCAAAGAAAGACACCGGCGCCAACCTCGGTTTCGAAGCCAAGCTGTGGCAGATGGCCGACGGCCTGCGCAACAACATGGACGCGGCCGAGTACAAGCACGTCGTCCTCGGCCTCATTTTCCTCAAGTACATTTCCGATGCGTTCGAGGCCAAGCACGCGGAACTCGACGCGCAGAAGAAGAAAGGCGCCGATCCCGAAGACCCCGATGAGTACCGTGCCGTGAGCATTTTCTGGGTGCCGCCGGAAGCGCGCTGGCAGTATCTGAAGTCGATGGCGCCGCAGCCGACCATCGGCCAGTTGGTCGACGACGCGATGACCGCGATCGAGCGCGACAACGCCTCGCTCAAGGGCGTTCTGCCCAAAGACTACGCCCGCCCCGGCCTCGACAAGCAGCGGCTCGGCCAGATCATCAACCTGGTGAGCGACATCGCGTTTTCCTCCCCTCGCCCGCTTGCGGGAGAGGGGGCGGGGGTGAGGGTTGATCGCGCCAAGGACACCCTGGGCCGCGTGTACGAGTACTTTCTCGCGCGCTTTGCCAGCGCCGAGGGCAAGAGCGGCGGCCAGTTCTACACGCCCTCGCGCGTGGTGCGCGTGCTGGTCGAAATGCTCGCGCCCTACAAGGGCCGCGTCTACGACCCGTGCTGCGGCTCGGGCGGCATGTTCGTCTCCAGCGCGAACTTCATCATAGCCCCAAGCGGCAAACTCGGCGACATCTCCATCTACGGCCAGGAGTCGAACTACACCACCTGGCGCCTGGCCAAGATGAACCTCGCCATCCGCGGCATCGACGCGCAGATCGCTCATGGCGATACCTTCCACAATCACGCCCATCCCGACCTCAAGGCC
>JAJZUN010000216.1 GCA_021848555.1 Pseudomonadota bacterium
AATCTGGATTGAGCATCTTCCCCGCCTAGATACACACCGATTTCGGCAATATCGCTGAAAGCCTTATGCCATGCGGCGTTCCGAGGGGTGTGTTACTCGGAGGTGTCAAAGTCGGGCCGGACCACCATCGGATTTCGCGACTTGCGCTGGATCAGGACTGCAGACCTGAGCAATCGCTAGACGTAATCTGTCTACGGTGATCGGTTTGTACAGCACCCCGGCGGCGCCGATGCCGCGCAGCCTCGCGGCCGTCGCCGGTGTCGCATCGGCCGTCAGGAAAAACACCGGCGCGGCCTGCAATCTGCCAAAGCGATAGAGCTGCAGGACTTTGGCGCCGTCGATATCCCCCATATTGAAGTCGAGAAAAATCACGTCGAACTCACGTATATTCAGCGCTTCCAAGGCCTCGGCCCCACTGTCGGCAGTAATGACTTCATGGCGGTCGCGTTGCAGCAGTTCAGTGATGAGTGTCCGTATGGTTGCATTATCGTCCACGACCAGCACGCGCTTTCCGTAAACGGCGGGCATGGCCGCGGGGCGGGTGAGCGTCTGCCGCATTTTGACTCTGCGGAAATCGAGATCAAAATGGAAATGGCTGCCGGCCCCCGGGGAACTGTCCACCTGGATCTGTCCGCCCATCGTGTTCACAATTTCCTTGGCAATCGTCATTCCCAGACCGGTGCCGCCGTACTTTCGCGCGGAGCCGCTATCGGCCTGGAAAAAAGGTTCGAAAATCCGGTCATGCAGCGCTTTGGGGATTCCTATCCCCGTATCCTGTACGCTGAACCGTATCCGGTAGCTATCCGGTTTTTCGTCGAGCAGCCTGATGGCGATCCCGACCTTGCCAGCGTTAGTGAACTTGACCGCGTTGCCCGCCAGATTCATCAATACTTTGGTGAGGTAGTGCGAATCGCCCTGGATGCGATCTTCTATGCGCGGATCCACATCGATTACGAAAGCCAGATTTTTTTTCGCCGCAGCCGGTTCCAGGACCAGGCGTAGCCGTTCTGTCTGGTCGCGCAGGTCGAACAGCGTCGACTCCAGCGTCAGTGCCCGCGCGTCGTACTTGGCTTGATCCAACAGATCGTTGATCTCGCGCAGCAGATCTCTTGAAAGACCCGTAATGGTCTCGGCTCTGGCGATCACCCGGCTATCCTCGGATTCTGCGGAAAGCAACTGTGCCGCGGCCACGATGCCCGATAGCGGCGTGCGCAATTCGTGGCTGACTTTGGCGAGCAACTCCGACTTCGCCTGGCTTTCACGCTCGGCGTGGGCGCGCGCTTCATGCACCCTCTTGACAAGGACAGTAGCGTATAGAGGCACCAGAATCAGCGTGACTAGGTAGGATAGCGATACGATATGATGTGCGCGCCAGTATGGCTGTGTCAGGAACACGGCGGAAAACCCGACAATGGCGGCAATTTGGCACACCAGCATCAAAGTTCTTCCGGTGCGAAGACCAAAGCCGATGATCGTGAACAAATAAAACCCGATCGCAAGGTTACCTACCTCGCCTACCATCGAGACCCAGGCAGAGAGGAGCAGCGGATCGAGAATCGCCGACCCGAGTAAGATCTGTTTGGGAGAAAGCAGCCGCGGATGCTTGGCCCAAAGCAGCATGGCTATCGTGTAGATCGTGACTACTACAGTGACGACTCTTGCCAGGTCGGTCAAGCTGTGTGTGTACAACAGATAGAGGAGTACCGTCACCATAATCGGAATTCCGAACATGGCGCGAACTCTCGCCTGAGCTCTGACGGCGCTTCCTGGGTCGTCCATGCCAGGTGCCTGAATTAGGGTTGTCATTCTGGATATCCGTGATCGTGGTTGATGGGAGCCGCCGGGGCAACCTGATCTGCAAGGAGTGCAGTCGGTGCCTCAACGTCTGCGGCAGCCACTGCATCCTAGCTACGATACTCTAGCCTAGCCATAAGTCCCCCCTTTGTCTATTGGTGGCATCGTCCAAGGGGCGTCCGGGAACCAAGACCTTGCCAGCCAGGCGCGCCGGCATCATCATACCGGCCTTGACGGTTACTGACGGCTCATCAATGTATCAAGCGCTCGCTGATAAAAACATACTGGTCGTCGATGATTTGGCGACGATCCGCAAGCTGGTGCAGGGCTTTCTGCAGGAGAACGGCGTGCGGATCCTGGAAGCCGACTGCGCGGAGGAGGCGATGCGCCTGGCGACGACGCGGGACATCGATGGTTTCCTGCTCGACATCAATCTTGGCGGCACTAACGGCATCGACCTTTGCCGCGCGATTCGGTCCCTGGATCAGCATCGCAGTACGCCGATCATCTTTATTACGTCGCTGGACGAGACGATGGCGCTGCAGTATGCGCTGGAGGCGGGCGGCGACGATTTCATCCACAAGCCGATCCAGCCGGCGATACTGCGCGCGAGGTTGAACAGCCTGCTGCAGAAAACGGCGTATCTCAGGCAAGTCGAGCTCATGGGCCTGTCCTTGCACCGCTATGTGTGTCCGCGCACGGAACAGATCGCCCGGGTCTACGCGACGACGGGCAGGCTGCCTGCCCCGGAGCGGCATGAAGTCTGCGTGTTGTTCACCGATGTGCGGGGTTTTACGGAGCTGAGTCAGAGACTCGATCTGGAGACCCTGTTTCGCGCCCTGAGCGAGCATCTCGCTGCCCAGGTGAATCTCGTCTACAGGCATGGTGGCTATGTCGACAAGTTTTCCGGCGACGGCATGATGGCCGTGTTCGACGGGGCGGACATGGCGCTGAAAAGCTGCCTGTGCGCGCTCGACATCCTGGATTTCGCGAATGCGCGGCTGCAGGAGAGTGCCGCGAAAATACACCAGCTCGGGATGGGCATACACAAAGGCGAGGCGATGATAGGCAACCTGGGCTCCACCGAGCATCTGGATTACACGATAGTGGGGAAGACGGTGAATCTGGCGGCGCGGCTGTGCGGCGTCGCGGACCGGCTTTCGATAGTCGTTTCGCAGGCCGTGCGCGATGCCGCCGCAGATGATGGCCGGGTACGTTTTTCGGAAGAGCGCGAGGCCGTTGTGCGCGGATTCAACCTGCCCCTGCCGATTTTCAATCTGAGCCGGGGGGCCTGATCAGGCCAGGCGGGCTCTGGTCAAGTGTGACGCACGACCCCAGTCTGCGCCGGCGCGCAGGATACGGGAAGAGGGCGGACGCGAGCCCGGCGGTCCGCCCCCCTTCCCCCTGTCCTGACTCAAGCGGTACGGTGGCTCAGTCGAATTTCGCGCCGGACTCTTTCACGACCTTGGACCAGCGCGCTTTTTCGTTGCGGATAAAGGCCGCAAACGCTTCCGGTGTGTCGGTGCGCACTTCCGTTCCCTGCGCCGCCAGCTTGTCCTTCATATCCTGCGTGTTGAGGATACGCGTGAGCTCGGCGTTCAGCTTGGCCACGATGTCGCGCGGCGTCCCGGGGGCTGCCACTATGCCCTGCCAGGACCCGGTTTCGAAGCCGGGCAGCCCCTGCTCGGCGACCGTGGGCAGATCGGGGGCCGCAGGAACGCGCTTGGCGCTGGAGACCGCCAGCGCTTTCAGTTTTCCGTTCTTGACCTGTCCGTAGGTCGCGAGCATGCCGTTGAACAGGATATTGGCCTGTCCGGCCACCACGTCGAGCACGGCTTGCGAGCCGCCTTTGTAGGGGATGTAGGTCCATTGCACACCCGTGCGTTGCTGGAATTCGATGCCGGCCAAGTGTGGCGCACCGCCGGTGCCCGATACGGCGAAATTGAGCTGGCCCGGCCGCGCTTTGGCGTAATTGATCAATTCCTGCACGTTCGATACGGGTACCGAAGGATGCACTGCCAGGATGTGCGGCGAGTAGGACACCATGACAATCGGGCTGAAGTCTTTTACCGGATCGAAGGGAAGCGTCGGGTAGACGCTGGGCGCGATCGAGAGCGCGCCGATGTCGCCGAGCATCATCGTATAGCCGTCCGGCGCCGACCTGGAGACGTACTCGGCCGCGACATTGCCGTTGGCCCCGGTCCTGTTTTCGACGATCACCGGCTGGCCTCAGGCCTCGGTAAGTTTCGGCCCGATGAAACGCGCCAGGATGTCGGAGGTGCCGCCCGCGGCAAACGGCACGACGATGCGGATCGGCTTCGACGGGTAGCCCTGCGCGCCGGCGGCGCTGGCGAGGGTGAAGGCGGCAAGCGTGAATGCGAGTCGGGCGAAGCGCGGTAGAAGCTTGGACATGAAACCTCCTGGTGGATGAACGGCTGCGCGCAACGCTTGCCGGCCGGCGCGAAATGGACGGTCAAGGACGCAGAGCGGGCATTCTGCCTGCAACCGCCGCGATGCAGTTTTCGCGGCCCCGGTCGGGTCGCGTTCAGAACACGCCAGGGATGAACCGGCGCACCCGCTGCGCGTAGGCCGCGTAAGCGGGGAACAGCGCGCGCAGGCCGCGCTCTTCCAGCAGCGCCTTGGCGAGCAGCACCAGGGCCAGCGCAATCCAGCATGCAATCTTCCACAGATCGCCATAGGCAATGACCTCGGCGGCCGCGAACAGCAGCAGGGCGGAATACATGGGATTGCGCATATACCGGTAGGGGCCGCTGGTTACCAGCCGCGCCGACGTCTTGGGTTCCGGGCGGATGTTGAAGTTTCCGGGGCGGTTGTGGAACATCGTCCATGCGCCTAGGCCGGCTGCGCAGGCGAGCAGCGCCAGCGCAGCCGGCGACCATGCCTGCGGCGTCAGCGGCCAGACCAGCCACGCTATCAGGGCGAACTGCAGCGCAACCAGGAAGCGTCCGATCAAATCAACCCTTGTCATGGCGTCGTCACGGCCGCGGGTTCCGTTTTCCAGGCCTGGCTGGCGCAACGAATTGCGCCAGTTCGGCATCGCACAGCAAGCGCATATTGTTTTCCGCAGCGAACTGTCGCGCGTTCTGGCTCAATGCGCCTGCGGCCACATAGATGCACTCCTCGGTGTCCGCTTGCTCTCTTGCCAGGGACAACTCGCGCAGCGCTTCGATTCCCGTCTGCGCCACCTTCCAGCGCCTGCAACTCGCCAACGCGACGCGGCCGCCTTTGCTCAATCGGAAGTCGGCAGCGCCGCGATCGAGCGACACGACCGTATATCCTTCGCTGCGGAACGCGGCCTCCATCAGTGCCGCAAATTCCTGCCAGGACAGGGCGCGCAGATCCGCCAGGGCTTCAGCCGCGCGCGTCGGACTCAATGCGCGGGACTGGCGCCAGCCGGCGTACCCCGCGATGCCGAGAAATGGTAAGGTCGAGGCCAGGGCGGCGTAGTCGGGCATGAACTGGCGCACCAGCATGAACAGCGCCGCGGCGATCAGCAGGCTCAGCCACCACGGCGCGCGCGAGAGCGCATAGAACAGGCTGCGTTTTCCGAAAAATCTTCGTTCCGCCCTTGTCGCCATAGGAGTATGCCGCAATTCAATGCGCGCGCCGATGGCCGTGGCCAGGCTCGATGACGGTATGGATGGCGCAGGGCATGGCAGATGACCTCGGACGTGACGGAGTGAAGCACGTAGAATACTGGACTCGGAGCGCCCGCTCCACCCTATCGCTCACCATTTTGCATAGAAAGTATCCATGGCCCAATACGTCTACACCATGCGCCGGGTCGGCAAAGTTGTGCCGCCCAAGCGCTTCA
>JAJZUN010000217.1 GCA_021848555.1 Pseudomonadota bacterium
GCGCGTGCCCCCGGCCCAGTCCTGGATCGCCGCCGCCACGCGGTCCATCGCGATATCGACGTCGCGGTTGCGCAGGTGGCGGGTGATGTTGGTCAGCCGCGTGCCGAACACCAGCGTGTGCACGCGGTCGCGGTCGTTGGTGATGGCGTGCAGGAAATGCAGGAACATGCGCGAGTAGCGGCTCATCGAGCCCGAAATGTCGCACAGCACCACCAGCGGCGGATGCCGGGTGGTGCGCGAGCGGCGTTTGAGCGCAATGATCTGCGCTCCGCCTCTGAGGCTGGCGCGTACCGTCGCCGGCAGGTCTATCCCCGCCCCGCGGGCGTCGGGGCGGAAGCGCCGCGTCCGCGCCTCCGGGATGGGCAGGCGCAGGCGGGCGATCAGTCTTTTGGCCTGCGCCAGTTCGGCGCTGCTCATGCTCTCGAAGTCGGCGTGCTGCAGCAGTTCGCTGCCGGAGGCGGCCAGGCCGGCTTCGCTTTCCTGCGGCTGATCCTCTTGCGGCAGCTCGTCTTTCGATTGCAGGGCTTCCGACAGGCGCCTGCTGGCCTGCTGCTGCGCGCCCGCGCCGGCAGGGCCGTGGTTCTGCGGCAGCAGCAGGCTCAGGATGCGCTCGAGCAGGCGCGGGTCGCGCCAGAATATGTGGAAGGCCTGATCGAATAATTCCTGCTGTTCGCGTTTGGACAGGAATACCGCGGCCAGCGTCCAATAGAAATCCTCGCGCCGGGCCAAGCCGGCGGTCTGGAGCGCGCGCAGCGCGTCGACCACCCGGTCCGGGCCGATCGGCAGCCCCGCCGCGCGCAGTACGCGGGCGAAGTGCATGATGTTTTCAGCCAGCTTGCCTGCGGTCATGCGGTGCGGCGGGACCGCCGATGCGATCATTGCCTGCGCCGCAGTTTCAGGCGTGCCGGCAGGCTTTCGCGGGCGAGCAAGGACAGCCCCGGCGAGGCCACGACCACGTGCTCCTTGGCATAGGCTTCGTGGTTGCGTTCCACGTCTTTCAGGCGGTAGACATAATTGACCATCAGCCCGGCCGAGCGCGCGATGCCCGTCTTTGACGAATCGGCGAGCCAGTTGAGGCGCTCCATGCGCGCGCCGTTGCCCAGGTGAAAGCGCGCCACCGGATCGGCCGCTTCCTGGCCGTGTTTGGCGTGCTGCAGATAGTAGGCGCACAAGCGCATCAATTCGTTGCGCGTGCCCGGCCCGGCGCGCTGGAACCAGTCGTCGGCGGCCAGGGTGTCGACGAGTTCGCTCAACTGCGGGTGTGCGGCGGCGGTTTCCGCGAGCCAGCGGCGGAAACCCGGTATCGGCGAGAGCGTGGAAAACGTTTTCACGCGCGGGAATTCACGGCCCAGGTCTTCCGCCACCTGCTTGATCAGGAAGTTGCCGAAGGAAATGCCGCGCAGGCCCTCCTGGCAGTTGGTGATCGAGTAGAAAATCGCCGTGTCCGCGCCGGCCGGGTCGACCACCGGCGAGTCCGGGTCGAGCAGCGGCTGCACCTGATCGCTCAGGCCTTTGGTCAGCGCGACTTCGATGAATATGATGGGCTCGTCGGGCAGGGCCGGATGGAAGAAGGCGTAGCAGCGGCGGTCGGCCGCCAGGCGGCGGCGCAGGTCGCGCCATCCCTGGATCTCGTGCACGGCTTCATAGTGCATCAGCTTTTCCAGCACCAGCGCCGGGGTGCGCCAGTCTATGCGCTGCAGCGAGAGAAAGCCGCGGTTGAACCAGGAGCCGAGCAGGTGGACCAGATCCGCGTCGATAGCGGCCCAGTGCGGTTGCCCCCTGAGATCGCGCAGCAGCCGCCGTCGCATTTCGACTAGCGCGGCGGTCCCGCCGGCGGCGAGGTTGAGGCGCCGGAACAGCTCCTGCCGCGGCGACTCCACCACCTGCTGCAGCCGTATCAGGTTGGCGGGCGAGGGATCCAGCCGGTAGTCGCCGGCGGCCTCTTCGACCGCTTTCGGGTCCGGGGAAAACTCGCGCGCGAGCACGTCGAAAAAGGCGCTCAGCGCCGGCCCGGAAAGCATGCGGTAGGCCTGCAGGGCCTCGCGCGCCAGCGCGGCGCCCGAGGCCTCGCCGCGCTCGGACAGCAGCGCGTGACACAGGGCGACGGTCTTGCGCGTGTGCCGGTCCGGCTTGCTGCCGGTGGTCGCCGGTTTGGTGAACAGACGCTTGATGAAAGCGGGCGGTTTCATGACCGGGCGCGCCGGGCCGCCTCAGGCGGCCGCCAGCTCCGCTCTGACTTCGGACAGCAGGCGCTCGGCTTCGCTGCCGCGCACGCGTCCGATGTCGTCCTGGTACTTGAGCAAGGCGCCGAGGGTGTCGTTGACCGTATCCGGGTCGAGCGCGAGTTGATCCAGCGCCACCAGCGCATTGGTCCAGTCTATGGTTTCGGCGACGCCCGGGAGCTTGAACAGGTCCATCTTGCGCAGGCGCTGCACGAAGGCGACGATCTCCCGCGACAGGCGCTCCGCCGCCCCCGGCGCCTTGCGGCGCAGGATGTCCAGTTCGCGCGCGGCGTTCGGGTAATCGACCCAGTGATACAGGCAGCGGCGCTTGACTGCGTCGTGGATCTCGCGCGTGCGGTTGGAGGTGATGATCACGATCGGCGGCTGCTCCGCCTTGATCGTGCCGAGCTCGGGTATGCTCACCTGGTAGTCGGACAGGACTTCGAGCAGATAGGCTTCGAAGGGTTCGTCGGTGCGGTCGAGTTCGTCGATCAGCAGCACCGGCGCCGCGCCGTCCGCGCCGGCTTCCAGCGCCTGCAGCAGCGGTCGTTTGATCAGGAACTGCTCGGAGAAAATATCCTGGCTGAGTTGCTTGCGCGCGGCCTGGCCTAAGGTCTTGCTCGCCGGGCCCGAGGCCTCGTATATCTTGCCGCTCGCTTCGGCGAGGCGGATTTCTATCATTTGCCGCGGGTAATTCCATTCATACACGGCCGAGGAAATGTCCAGTCCTTCGTAGCATTGCAGCCGCACCAGGCGGCGTTCGAGGGTAGTCGCGAGCACCTTGGCGATCTCGGTCTTGCCGACCCCGGCTTCGCCCTCGAGAAACAGCGGCCGTTCCATCTTCAGGGCGAGGAACAGGGCGGTGGCGAGGCTGCGCTCGGCGACGTAGTCGGCGCGCGCGAGCAGCGCCGCGGTCTCGTCTATCGACTTCGGCAGTTTGACCATAAGGCCTAGGGCGAGCGTGGTTGCAGGCTTGGGCGCATGGGCGCATTTTATACCCATGCGCGCCAACGATTCAGGCCAAATTGGCTGCCTCGCGGCAGCGCAAATCCGCCGAACTATTGCGCTAGCGCAAAACGCCTGCGCAGGCGGCGCGCTAAGTTACCAGCCGATATCCACCCAGAGCATCCGCAATGAGCGAAGACAACCACGGCTATGAAACCCCGGGCTGCGCCTACTGCCCGAGCACGGTGCGCGCCTGCCGCCAGGGGGAAGGGGAGGAGCGCGGCCCCGCGTTCTGCCCGTCCAAGGTCGATCCCGAGGGCATCGCCACCGCCTGGGAGCCTTACCGCGATCCATTCACCCTGCGCATCGCGCACACGGCCGCCGTGGTCGAGAGCGAGGGCTACTGCAAATGGACGCGGGTGGAGGAGATCTGCCAGTTCGCGAAGAAGATGGGCTTTACCAAAGTGGGTATCGCCATGTGCATCAGCTTCGTCGATCTTGCCCGCGTGTTCAGCGCGATCCTCGAGAGCCACGGCTTCGAGGTGACATCGATCGCGTGCAAGAACGGCGGCGTGCCGAAAGAGGACATCGGGGTCGCGGATGCGGAGAAAATCCGCCCGGGCAATTTCGAGCCCATGTGCAATCCGATCTCGCAGGCGGAGCTGCTCAACCGGGCCGGCTGCGAACTCAACGTCATCATGGGCTTGTGCGTCGGCCACGACAGCCTGTTCATCCGACAATCGCAGGGGCTGGTCACCAACTTGGTGGTCAAAGACCGGGTGCTGGCGCACAATCCGGTGGGCGCGCTGCACTTGGCGGACACCTACTACAGCCGCGTCTGGGGACCGGACAAACCCGCGAAGCTGCCGAGCAAGCCCGCGCGGCGGCTCAAGACTGGAAACGAGGAGAGCTGAGGTCCGCGTGCACGGGGAGTGGCTGAAGAATGGCTTGCAGAGCCATTCTTCAGCCTGTTACCTCCGTATGGCTGAATATTCCGGACGGATTGATGCTGTGGTTCGAGGCTTGGCTGGGGAGCCAAGGTGGTGCAATGCCGGTCACCAATTCGACCCTAGATTGATCGAATTATGGGGCGGCGTCATTTGCCCTTCATTCCCCGATAGGGTAGCTTTGTATCTGTAGGCCCCCGTGTTACTGCAACGGGGGTCGAGCGCCGAGGAAGTGATGATAAGAAGGAACACGGCAGATGGGCATGATTGACAAGACGCTCCACCGATTCACTTGCCCGCAGTGCTGCGCACGTGACACCGTTCGCGTCGTCCAGTCCGGATCCAGCTATGGTGCCTCGTGGGGCGCACCAACTAAGACGAATTTCTTCAGCGTGGATTGGAAAACAGACCAAATGGGAGAACCGCAGCCCACTTCGGTCGTTTGCATAAAGTGCGGTGTCGAGGCGAAGACTGAGCAATCGTATTCTGAATTCAAGAATGATCCGTAATTTCCCATACCGGCATGCTCCCCGGCCGCGCAGCAAAGGCCGCTTAGCATAACACCGACTTATTTTCGAACTGGTTAGAGGTCTCCAGCATGAAGAATGCCTTCAACGTAACGGTACTGGCGACTGTCGCCGCACTAGTATTGCTGGTCGCAAATTATGCTCTTGCTGCTCCGGATTTCGACGAAGACTACTATAACGAGTGCACGTTGAAGAACGTGAAACCAGGAATGGATCGTGCCGCGATCCAACTCATTCAACAAGCGTGCAAGCACAAGGCGACGCCGAAAAAATGTCGTGCACTCGCTGGCGGCGGATTGGACCTGCTTGCTCCTGATCCCTTTGGCGAGGAGGCCCGCCTAAAATGCGTCGAGGCCTGCAAGACTGAAGGCTACTACAGCAGAACTTTCGGTGACTGCTCGACCGGCTAGGTAGATATCAAACTCGCAGGGCAATTGGTACCCAACTCTACTATTGGTCGCGAAGGCCCCGCTGGGATCGCCGTCCTGTGCAAAACCTGCTCGACGGACCATTATCATTTTGGTAATACATGCGAAGGCTAAACATGAGCGAAGCTGCACCAAACCCTGAGGAGAAGACCTACCGCGCTATCGGCCGCTTTATATTTGCATTCTCCCAAGTCGAATACACCATCCGGCATTATTTGGCCGAGGAGATTGGGCTTAAGGACGAGTACTTCACGCCCGTGGTCGAGAGTTATGACGTGACTGTGCTTTGTAAGGTCGCCAAGGAAGTTTTTGGAAAAAGGCGGCCGGTCGAATTCCGCGCAATCGAGAAAGGTATTGACTGCTTTCATAAGCATAACGGCGATAGAAATCGCGTGGCTCATGGTCTTTGGGTACCATTTAATCTTACTGCGTCAATAAAAACATAGTATTATGGTTGGCATCTCAAGTTATAGATGAGGTGCTGCCATGCGGATGATGAATCAATTTGAAGCTTACCTGTCGAGGCTGTGCGAAGTGCTGGGACACGC
>JAJZUN010000218.1 GCA_021848555.1 Pseudomonadota bacterium
CCCCCATCGCCTACACTGGGATTGCCCGGCGCCACGCTGGCCGGCGCGTTGCGGTTGGCCCGCATTCCCCCATCGGCTAGACTTCCGAGTAATGCACAGGCTGATAGAACTGGTTGCGGTTGGCCCGCATTCCCCCATCGGCTAGACTCGCGAAGCTACATGAGCGCCTGCTCAGTCAGTTGCGGTTGGCCCGCATTCCCCCATCGGCTAGACTCCTGAGTTGTTCAAGACCTGGAACGCATACGTTGCGGTTGGCCCGCATTCCCCCATCGGCTAGACTCCGTAAGCGATTAAGCATTTGATTTACATGGCTTAATCTCTTACGGGGCTGCCCGAAAATTGGGTCTATCAGAACAGCGTCAACTGCTCTGGCTGTCCCCGGCCGCCACGCTGGCGCAAACCGCCCCGGAACACCGTCATCGTCTCGAACTGCCGATCCGTCACTGCCAGCACGTGGACCTTGCCTTCCGCAGGGACTTGTCGGCTCACCGCCCTGACGCGTACCTGGGCCTGCTCCTTCCCGGCGCACCAGCGCATATAGACGCTGAACTGGCTCATCTCCCATCCTTCGTCCAGCAACCACTGCCTAAACGCAGTCGCTGCCGTCCGCTGTGGCTTCGTCATCACCGGGAGGTCGAACATCAGCACCAGCCACACGATCCGATATCCGCTCAGGGTCGTCGCCATCCGACATCTCACTTAGGCGGTGCCGCGGAAGATCCAGCTTCGGTTCCCCTGTCAGGTAGCTCTCCGCAAGGCTTTGGGCTGCGCGCAACACCGCGGTTGAGAGCGGCGTCGTTCCCGCGACCGTCACCTCATCACGCAACAGAACTCGGGCAAGGTGCCGCTTCGCCTCCACCGTGACCTCACTCGTCCCAGCCTCCAGCAGCGCGCAGACCTCACTGTCGACAGCCGGTCGGAACGGCTCCATCAGATCATCCGCCAATGGCATCGAATTCTGCGGGTGGCGATGGAACACACCAAGGCCCGGATGCAGCCCTACCGCGCAGATGGACCGAGCCACCGCCGCTCGCAGCACGGCATAGCCGTAGTTCAGTAGCGCATTGGCCCCTTTCCCATCAGGATCGCGGCGGAAGTCTGCCCCCATCAGCAGCGGCCAGTAACGGCGTGCCGCCTGCGCTTCCAGATTGTTCGGGTCGCCAGAACGCACATGCCGGGCAAGCCACTCAAACGCGCCCGCCGGCTTGCCGAAGGATTCCAGCACGTGGCCTTGGCGGCGGATTTTCGCTGCCACGATCAGTGCCCATAGACGCTTTTCCATGGCCTTCGTGCGCTCGATCTGCGCGGCCATGCGTCGCGAAACGGCATGGTGTCCGGCCATTGGCCAGAGCAGCGCTACAGGCGCAAAGTTCACACTAGGCACGACAAAGGGCAAACCGCGTTCGGCCAAGGCGCTCAGCAGCGCGACTGAAACCGATGTGCCCCTCGCCGTTGCGAGTACGCTGGAAATGTCATCCAACGGCACGCGTCCGATCTCCTCGCGGCCCTGGCTGACCACCAGAAAGCCGCGCTCCTTGGAAAGGTGCCGGCCCTCCTCGGCGATCTCGACAATACGACCAAGCGGGCTGACCATCGCTCAAAACCGGGGAGGGCCAGGATCGCGCACGCGGCCAATCGGATTGACCATAACCTTCCGCGCTGAGCTTTCAGCGAACCTCTTGGCGCTCAGATAAGAATATTTGAAACAGTCGCCCTTGTCTGCATCGCGGGCCTTTAGATTGCCGGACTCGTGTACAGCCGCCAGGGCAATCTGTCCTTCCCTGAATTTGACTACCCGTAGCAGACGCCGGCTTTCACCGATGCCGAGCGCCAGCACATCCGACTTGTGAATTCGCGCAAGCAACTTGGCTGCCGGATGCGGACGGCGATCCGGGACCGGCCGCCCAAGCCGCTTCGCCTCCGCGTCGGCCGCCGCGTGCAGCATCGGCACTGCCGGCATCACGATGTTGCCTCCCGGCTTACCCGCATGCGGAATCCACCAGACCTCTATGCGGTGGTTGGCATCCAGCTTCACCCGCCGATACGCTTTGCCCGTGTGCCGGTCGCGAAATTCCGCTGTCCCGTCGAGCCGTTCGCGCGCCTGCACGCGACGAACGAACCTGCCGTCGCCGTGCGGTACCCGCGAGAGTGCCGCAGCCTGGGCCGGCTTGCCATTGACAGTGAGGGCAGAAAGAATCTGGCCGCGCAGCACGCGATCGGCCACCGATTCCGTCACCTCATCCTCCGACCAGCCTGCGAGCGTCTGAATTGGTACATGGTGCGCGACGTTCGGTTCCCCGGCAGGCGCGTTCGTCAAGCTCGCATATGCTGTATCGTTGTGAAGCTTGCCGGATGGCGCGATGTCCGGCTTGTGCGACACCACAATTTCCTGCACCTTCAATGCCACCTCGGCCACGAACCCCGGCCAAGGTTCGGGCAGGTTGTCCATCAGCCGGCCTGCATCCTGGCCGCGCCTTGCTGCAGTGGCAACCCGCTGCAACAGACCGCGGTCGATTAGCCCAACCGTGAGTGCGTCGATTGCATGGTGGCGATGATCGGTCCGCTCCTTGCGGGCGCCGCCCTTGCCCAGCACCGCCTTACTGTTCAGCCCCAGCCGTCCACGGAGCAGCGCCGTCAGGCGTCCCGGCACAACATGGACCTTGTTGGGATCGCAGATCACACGGAGATAGAGGTGCGCCAAGCGTGACAGGTAGGCGCTGTCCGTCAGATGACGAGCAAGGAAGTCGCCGTGATCGCCCTGCCACTTCTTGAGCGCATCAGGGGCGAACCGCCACCCCTTAGCATACGGCAGTTGCCGCGCACGCTCCTGAATCGCCGGCCATTCTGGCGAAGCATGGAATGCGTCATAGGGTGTCTGGCGTGCCTTGCGTCGATTCGCCTCGCGCATCACGAGTACCCGGTTGTTGAAGCTATTGTCGAGCGTGATCGCGAATGGAAGAATATGGTCCTCTTCGATCTCACCGGAAAATAGCCGCTCTATCGAGATACGCTCGCCCGTGTAGGGGCAAACGCGCTCTTTGGGGTCCTCAGCCTGTTCTTGCCATAGCCGCATGAAATCAAGGTTCCGCCCGTTAGCCGGCAGCCCAAGGCTATCTAATTGCTGGCTCCATCGTTCTCTTCGCTCCTTATTTTCTTTTTGTTCCTTTTCGATCTTCGCGCGTTCGAACGCTGACTGAGACACATCCCGCAACACCTCCACCACGATCTCGGCCGGTGGGCCATGGGCTTCAATCAATGCGTTTACAACGCGGCGAAGCTGGTTGAGCGCCACATGGACGGTCGGATTGGACGCGCGACCGAACCGACGTTCCGGCGGATCGGCTGGTTTGCCACTGCCAGTCCCCAGCCGCTCGAACAGCACCTCGCCATAATAAGGTAATGCGTCTAGGATCAAGCCGTCCCGGTCATCCGAGTGATGTGCGTAGCCGGCGGCTTGCACGGCCGCACTATAAACTAAACCAGCCTCCAAATGCGGCAAAATCATCTGAATCGCTTTGCTTGATAGAGACGCATGTCCATCTGGTAGCGAGATTTTTTGTACCTCCAAAGCCACCGCAGGCGGCACGCCCAGGACGTTCAAGGCAGAAATCGCTTCATCCTCGCTTTCGCATTCCAGCAGCGCGGCCGTGATTGCGTCGCGGCGGCCCAGATCGAGTTTCGGCCATATCTCCGCAAGGGGCGCCTTCTTCGCGGCCAGCCGTTTGGCGGTTTCTGCGCCCTTCAACTCCGTCCGTGCCCTTGACTCGAGATTGAACGTCTCGCCGTCCGTCAGGCCAAGGTGCTTGCGTATGCGGTCAAAGGAAAGATCACGACCCGCATTGAGCATTTCCGAGAGCAGCGATCTTTGCTGCCCAGTCAGCGGTCGGTCCAGCTCGCCCACCCGGCGGATGGCGAGGTGCGCCAAGTCCTGGGCGATGCGGAACGCCTGCGTGGAGGGAAGCGCACGCGGCGCTCGTTCCTCGTCGGGTTCCAGCCAGCATTTCCCAACCGGCGGCTCGCGCAACGGGCGCTGGTGCAGCAGGATTCCGCGCAGTACTACTCCAGCCTTGGCCGAAAGCGTCGGGTTCCATGCCGCTTGCGCGGCCCACACTATGTCAAACTCCGCCGCCACCATGTCGCGGGTCGGATAGAACGGGTAGTCGGCCTTTGCGCCAGCGCCACGTAGCCGGGCACGCACGTCCAGCCGTCGAGCGTGCCGCTCGGCCAGCCAACTACCGAGCGTCATATGTCCGGTGCGAGCGATCTCGGCCTTGAGCCGCTCGGCCGCATCGGCGATCTTGCCGCGTTCCTCGTTGCCACGATCAACCTTCCGGTTACTCCTGAATCCACGCCTTTGGTTCAGATGGAAGATCACTCGGCCCAGTTCGTAAGGCTCCAGCCGCCGGTGCAGCGCATCGGCACGCAGCGCATAGGGATCAAGCCCGGCCACAGCCGCCCGCTCGGAGGCATCGCTTGGCATCAGGCCATGCCGAGTAAGCGCGTTCAGCAGGGCGCGTCGCCGTTGCAGATAGCGGTCGCGTCTCCGCCGCATCTGCCTCGCTCGCCGGCGTTCCGCGGCCAGCGATGTATTGGTCTTGGGTTCGCGTCCGTCTGGGAATACGCGGACGCCGATGTCCCGAATGCCGCAGGGCGAACTGGTGGCGTCCAGGGATAACAGGCACCAGCCAATCGAGTTGGCGCCGATGTCGAGGGCCAAACGGTAGGTCATGAGGCAGCTTGACCTAGAGACGATCGTTCCGCAATATGAGGTCGGAAAGTTGCCGTTCCAATTTAGCCGATGGGGGAATGCGGGCTTTCCGTTAACAAGTGCCTTCGGGCGCACCAGATGGATGACCGGCCACGGCCGGTCATCCCATCCGTTCCGGGCTACCTAATCTCAACCGATGAACGGTCCCGGCAATCTTCTTGCGCGGGGCGGCCGCAGCTTCCAAGCAACACTGGGCAAAGCAAGTATGATCACGGTCAGCCTGGAAACCATGAAGATCGTCCGCGCCCTGCCGCCCCTCGATATCGACTGAGCGCGGTATCCCGCCGCCTCTCCGATACTGCGCCGGTCAGGCGCCCAGGCGGTCCAGCCACCTCCGGCGCTTGCTTGCCCCACGCGCACGCGGGAGGCGTCACGCGCGGCCCTGCGGCCCCCGCCCGCGCGCGGGGGATTTTCCGCCAATTTTTTAGACTGCTCACAGTGGCGGCAGCACCGCAAAACCGGCTGTTTCCGGCGGATCATAGGGGGGAGGGGGTGATTTATGGCACGCGCGCGCAGTCAATCGTGGGGAGTGCGAAACGGCCCTGCACGGGCGCTGGGAACGATTTGCCCGCGCGCGCGGGTTTCGGGGGCGGTTTCCTCACCCCGTTCACAGTCGCCGCAGCGCCAACAAATCGGCCGCTTACCGGGATTGAAATGCAGCGCGGGCACTTTCGGCACGCGCGCGCGGTCATTTGCGCGGTGGACAGGCAGGGCTTGACGCGGTTCACCAGTCCCCCCGCCGCGCCTTCAGCATCGCCAGCGCCTCGGCCAGCGGCGGCACCAGCGCCGGGGGCGGCAACATGACATGGCCCGCGCAGCCTCCAGGATCGCCGCACAAACCGTTCT
>JAJZUN010000219.1 GCA_021848555.1 Pseudomonadota bacterium
TGCGCACCACGCCTGTCGACCAGGTGACGAAGAAGACCGAAGGCCTGTCGGTGTTCCTGGTCGATATCCGCGATTCCGTGGGCAAGGGCATGGAAATCCGGCCGCTCAAGGCCATGATCAACCACAGCGCCACCGAAGTGTTCATCGAAAACCTGAGAGTTCCCGCCGAAAACCTGATCGGCGGCGAGGGCAAGGGCTTTCGCTGCATCCTCGACGGCATGAACGCCGAGCGCATCCTGGTGTCGCATGAGTCGATCGGGGATGCGCGCTGGTTCACGCGCACCGCATCCAAATACGCGACCGAGCGCATCGTGTTCGACCGCCCGATAGGCAAGAATCAGGGCGTCCAGTTTCCGATCGCGCGCGCTTACGCCGAAATGCAGGCGGCAGACATGATGCTGAGGAAGGCCGCCGCGCTGTTCCAGGCGGGGCTGCCCTGCGGCGAGGATGCGAACCTCGCCAAGCTGCTGAGTTCGGACGCGGCATGGCATGCGGCCGAGGCCTGCATGCAGACCCACGGCGGATTCGGCTATGCGCGCGAATACGATGTCGAGCGCAGGTGGCGCGAGGCGCGCATCCAGCAGATCGCGCCGGTGTCCACCAACCTGATCCTCGCCTACATCGGCGAGCACGTGCTCGGCATGCCTCGCTCCTACTAGGCGTGGCGGCTTAAATAGCGCGACCTCGTTTGTTGCAGAGTTGCGCTAGTTGCGCGGACAAGAAACCGTCCGCGCGGATCGTCAATTGCGTACGGATGCGCTTCATATCCGTACCAAAATAGCGGTTGGCGCGCGTAGCGCGCAAGACCTTACCTTGCATGCGACAGCGTTTAACTCGGCGTATATGGACCCGGCGCCCGCGCGGCTTTGCCTTGACAATATTTGCCTAGGCAATTAGCATCGGCTCCCCGTCCCGCGCCGCGTTTCCGATGCAGCCCATCTACGACATCGACAGCTTCAGACCGAGCCAGGGCATAGGCGCCTACATCGGCCGCGCGCGCCGCACCATCGTCGAGGCGATCGACCGGGAGCTCGCGCCGCTGGACATCAGCCACGCGCAATGGATCGTGGTCATGCTGCTGGGCGACGGCGCCGCCTCGACAGCGGCCGAATTGTGCAAGATCCTGATCTACGACCCGGGCGCGATGACCCGGCTGCTCGACCGCCTGGAAAAAAAAGGCGTGCTACGGCGCGTGCGCGCCAAGAACGACCGCAGGGCCGTGCAGCTGAAGCTGACCGCGGACGGCAGGAGGCTGTATCCGAGGATACTCGATGCGCTGGTGCGGGTGTTCAACCGCCTGCTGCACGGCTTCTCCGGGAGCGAGGTGCGGCTGCTCGAACAGCTGCTCAAACGCATGGTCGCCAACGCATGATGCGGCGGCGCACGATCGCCGCTCTGGCCTGCCTGCTCGCGGCGGGCTGCGCCAGCTTCGACGGACTCAGGCCGAAATCCGCGCGCACCGATGCGGCAGCCCTGGCCGCAGGCCAGTCGCTTGCCGAGGCCGGCCAGTCGGCCGCCGCCTGGCCTGCAGCCGACTGGTGGCGGCGCTTCAACGACCCGCAACTGGACGCACTGATCGAGGAAGCGCTCGCCGGCAATCCCGGATTGGGCTCTGCGCGGGCGCGGATCGACAAGGCCGCCGCGCTCGCCGCGAGCTACGGCGCGGCGCTAGCGCCGCAGGCGACGGCCGGCGCCACCCTCACGCGCCAGCGCTACTCCGCCAACGGCATTTTCCCGCCGCCCGTCGCCGGGTCCTGGCACACGCAGACCGATCTCGCCGCGAGCTTCAGCTATGAACTCGACCTGTGGGGCCGCAACCGAGCGGCCTACGACGCCGCCCTCGGACAGGCGCGGGCGGCCGAGATCGACGCTTACACCGCGCGGCTGCTGCTCGCGGCCGGCGTCGCGCGCGCCTACGCGCAGCTCGCGCGCAGCTTCGAGCAACGCGAGCTGGCCCGGGCCGCGTTGAAACAGCGCCAGGCCTTGTTCGATCTCACGCGGCAACGCGTCGCCGCCGGGCTCGATTCGGACATCGAGTTGAAGCAGGCGGAGGGATCGATCCCGGCCGCGCGAGCGCGCGTCGCCCAACTCGACGAGGAGATCGCGCTCGGGCGCAACCTGCTCGCCGCCCTCGCCGGCAAAGGCCCGGACCGCGGCCTCGCCCTCACGCGCCCGCAACTGCTGGAGCAGCCGGTCGCGCTGCCTTCGGTGCTGCCCGCGGACCTGCTCGGCAGGCGGCCGGACGTGGTGGCCCAGCGCTGGCGCGTGGAGGCGGCGCGCCGCGACATCGACGCGGCCAAGGGGCAGTTTTATCCCAACCTCAATCTCAACGCCCTCATCGGCGCGCAAAGCATCCGCTACGCCAGGCTGCTCAGCGTGCAAAGCGAAAACCCCGCGGCCGGACCGGCGCTGCGCCTGCCGCTGTTCGACGGCGGGCGCCTGCGCGCCAATCTCGCGGCGAAGGACGCCGACTACGACCTTGCCGTCGAGCAGTACAACCAGACGCTCATCGACGCCTTGCGCGAAGTGGTGGATCAACTGGCGTCGCTCAAATCGGTGGGTGCGCAGCGGCTCGAGGTGGAGCACGCGCTCGGCGCGGCACGCGACGCCCACGCGCTCGCGACCATGCGCTATCGCGCCGGCATCGCCAGCTATCTGCAGGTGTTGGCTGCGGAAACACCGCTGCTCGAACAGGAATTCCTGCGCGCAGGCCTGCGTGCGCGCGAACTGGAACTCTCGATCACGCTCATTCGCGCGCTGGGCGGCGGCTTCGAGGACGCGGGCGCGTCCTGAACTGGCAACAATAAGGAATTTGGAATGAGCCAAGACGATAAAGCCGGTGGACCAGCGCCGAACGGCCGGCGTGCGCGCCTGCTTATGCTGCTATTCGGCCTGTTCATCCTGGCCGGCATCGCCTATGCCGTCTACTGGGCGCTCGTCGCACGCTATGTCGAATCGACCGACGACGCCTACGTCGGCGGCAACCTGGTGCAGATCACGCCCCAGGTCGCCGGCACCGTGCTCCGCATAGGCGCCGACGACACCGATTACGTCAAGGCCGGGCAGACCCTGGTCGAACTCGATCAGGCGGATGCCCGCGTTGCGCTCGACCAGGCCGAGGCCGCGCTCGCGAAGAGCGTGCGCCAGGTGCGCAACCTGATGGCGACGACGGCCTCGATCGAGGCCAGCGTGGCGCTGCGCCGGACCGAACTCGAACGCAGCCGCGCCGACCTGGCGCGGCGCGCCCCGCTCGCCGCGAGCGGCGCCCTGCCGGCGGAGGAATTGCAGCACGCGCACGACGCGGTCGCGGCGGGCCGCGCCTCGCTGGAAGCCGCCGAGCAGCAGCTCGCCGCGCACCAGACCCTGATCGACCACACCAGCGTCGAAACCCATCCGGAAGTGCAAAGCGCCGCGGCGCGGGTGAGCGAGGCCTATCTCGCCTACGCGCGCACCGCCCTGCCATCGCCCGTTTCCGGTATCGTCGCCAAACGCGGCGTCCAGGTCGGGCAGCGCGTCGCGCCCGGCACGCCCTTGATGGCCGTGATTCCGCTCGACCAGGTTTGGGTGGACGCGAATTTCAAGGAGCGGCAGTTGTTGAACCTGCGCCCGGGCCAGGCGGTGAAGCTGCGCGCCGACATCTACGGCAGCGCGGTCGAGTTCCACGGCCGGGTAGCCGGATTCGGCGCCGGCACCGGCAGCGCGTTCGCCCTGTTGCCGCCACAGAACGCCACCGGCAACTGGATCAAGGTGGTGCAGCGCGTGCCGGTGCGCATCGCGCTCGACCCGGCCGAGCTGGCCCGGCACCCCTTGCAGATCGGCCTGTCGATGCTGGTCGACGTCGATACGCACCAGCGCGACGGCGAGCTCAGACCCGCCGCTGCGCGCAGCGCGCCCGCCTACCAGACCAAGGTCTATGGCTCGCTCGCCGCGCTCGCCGATCAGCGCGTCGCCGCCATCATCTCGGCGAACGGCGGCCATCCCCGCGCAGCGCGGCGGCAGGAAGCGGATGCGGACCGGACCGCCGCGCCGCAATCCGGCGCCCGCTAGCCGGCCGATCGAGCTAAAGCCGCATGCAGGACGAAACGCAATACGCCGAGCACAAGACCCCGGTCCTGCTGACGCTGCTGCTGGCGATGGCGACGTTCATGCAGGTGCTCGACCTGACCATCGCCAACGTGTCGCTGCCGGCGATCACCGGGGATCTGGGCGCGGCCACCAGCCAGGGCGCCTGGGTGATCACGTCCTATGCGGTCGCCAACGCGATCACGGTGCCGCTCACCGGCTGGCTCTCCGACCGCTACGGTCAGGCGCGCATGTTCGCGATCGCGACGGCGCTGTTCACGTTTGCCTCGCTGCTGTGCGGCCTCGCCTGGACGCTGCCCATGCTGATCGGCGCGCGCGTGCTGCAGGGCGCGATGGCGGGCTTCATGGTGCCGCTGTCGCAGGCGCTGCTGATCGGCAATTACCCGCCGGAAAAGCGCGGCATGGCGCTCGCCATCTGGGGCATGACCGTCGTCGTCGCGCCCATCGTCGGCCCGCTCTTGGGCGGCTGGATCACCGACAACGCGCACTGGTCGTGGATTTTCTTCATCAACCTGCCGATAGGCGTGATCGCCGCATTCGGCACCTGGCAACTGCTCCGCGACCGCGAGACGCCGCTGCGCCGGCGCCCGCTGGACCGCGTCGGACTCGCGCTGCTGGTGATTTGGGTCGGCTGCCTGCAGGTGCTGCTCGACAAGGGCAACGAACTCGACTGGCTGAATTCGAATTTCATCGTGACCCTGGCGGTGATCGTGGTGGTGAGCTTCGCCCTGTTCCTGGTATGGGAACTCACCGACGCGCATCCTATCGTGGACCTGGAACTGTTCCGCCACCGCAATTTCGGCATGAGCGCGCTGGCGCTCTCCCTCGCCTACGGCGTGTTTCTCGGCACCATGGTGATCCAGTCGCTGTGGCTGCAGACCCAGATGGGCTATACCGCGCAGTGGGCGGGCTACGCGCTCGCGCCCGTCGGTATTTTCGCCATCCTGCTCGCGCCGCTGGTCGGCCGCGGTCTGCGCGACATCGACCCGCGCCGTTTCGCCACCACGGCGTTCATCGTGTTCGCCGTCTGCTTTTACTGGCGCACCCAATTCACCACCGGCGCCGACTTCGCCACCATCGCCCTGCCGCAGTTGCTGCAGGGGGTGGCGGTGTCCATGTTTTTCGCGCCGCTGGTGAGCATCAACGTCGGCGGCATCGCCCCCGAGCGCATGGCCTCGGCGGCCGGGACGCAGAACTTCCTGCGCACCATGTGCGGCAGCTTCGGCACCTCGCTCGCAATCGCCCTGTGGACCCGGCGCGAATCCCTGCACCGCGCGCAGCTTGCGGAGCACATCAACGTCTACTCGCCGCAGACCACCCTGTACTCGGCGCGCCTGGACGCGACCGGCATGCCGCCCGAGCAGGTCAACGCGGTGCTCGAGCGGCTGCTCTCGGGTCAGGCCAACATGCTCGCCACCAACGACGTATTCTGGCTATCGGGCTGCCTGCTGGTCGCGCTGATCCCGGTGATCTGGCTGGCGCGGCCGCTGTTCGGCCGGCACAGCGCCACCGCGAGCGACTAGCCC
>JAJZUN010000220.1 GCA_021848555.1 Pseudomonadota bacterium
TCCGTCCAGCATCTGCACGCCGCCACTCTTGCTGCAATAAAGAAGCGTTGGCGTCCCGTCGCCGCCAGCCTTGGCCATCAGCGCGCTGTTGGCGTTGATGCGAGCGACGAGCGCCTTGGAAGGCGCGGTGTCGGCCTTCACGCCGCCTTCTTCCGTCTTGGCGTCGAATTTCTCCTGGTCCAGCGCCAGCGCGGCTGCGGGATCGCGCGCGCCAAGAATTGCGGCTGCCTTCTGCAGGCTGGACTGCTTGACCACCGCCACCACGACGTAGCGTACGCGGAGCTTGCCTTGCGCAAGCGGCTCTTGCAGCTTTTCGTACAGCAGGTGGCAATAAATGCAGTTGGGATCCAGGAACACGGTGAGCACCGGCCCCTTGCGCCCCATGCGAATGACGCCACGCGCCGGGTCGGCCGCTTCGACGATGGCCTTTTCGGGCGAGAGCAGCAATCCCACGCGCTGCTCGGCCTCCTTGTCCAGGTCCTCGCCCTTGGGGCCGACCAGCTTGCCCACGAGAAGCGCGCTCGCGTCGCCATTGATCCAGATGATGCTGGGCGGCGCGCCGGGAGCGTCCTTGTAGGACACCACCGCACCCGTCAAGCCGCCGGGGCCCGCGAAGACCGACTGCGCCTGGGCGCGCCCCTTGCTGGCGCCCGCGATCAATGCCTGCACCTTGGCCAGCGGCAGGGGGGCGGCCGACGCCGCGGGGGCGGCACACGCACCGCCGGCAAGCCCTGCTCCCGCGCCGACAAGCAGGAGCGCAAGCACGAGACGGAAGCCACGCGAAATCTGGATGGTCATGTTGGATCCAATGGAAAGCCGGAGAGGACCCGCAGCGTCTGGCGCCGCAGGCCCTCATCCAGTGTAAGCGAAGCCCGACTCCAATAGGCGCGCCGAGTAGGGTTGGCGGCGCCCCGGATCCAGGCTCATCGACCGGCAGCGCCGCGGCGGGCCCCTTGCGGCCCGCCGCGGCGACGAGTCACTGGCAGGTGCCGGTACCCGTCATCGGACACGGCGGGTACGCGGGCTGCTGCGGGAACGCAGGCATCCACGGCGGCGGCGGCGGCACCTGCACCGGCTTGCGCGCGATTTCCCCGAGGAGGACATGCACGGCCTTCTCGATCTGCGTATCGCGGTTCTCGCGGGCCAGCATGCCGGGATCGACATGGACCGGGATCGAAGGCACGACGCCGATGTTCTCGACCACCCACTTCGAGTCCTTGCCATACATGGCGATTTCGGAAACGACCTGCGCGCCGCCGTCAAGCAACGAGAACGTGTTGTCGTAACCGCGGACGCCGCCCCATGTGCGCGAACCGATCGTCGGCCCGAGGTGCAACTGCTGGAACCGGTAGGCAAAGATGTCGCCATCGGACGCCGAGCCATGGTTGATCAGCGCGGCCATATGTCCGATGTAGGCATCCTCGGGGCTGGGGTAATGGGCGCCGTGGCGGTTGGTCCACGCGCCCACCATCTTCTGGTCCAACTGGTTGAACAGGATCGTGTCGATGAAGCCGCCGAGGTTCCAGCGGTCGTCGATGATCAAGCCGGGCTTGTCGATCTGGCTGTAGTACTGGCGGACGAATTCGTGCAACCCCGTCGCCTCCATGTCATCGAGGTAGACATAGCCGACCTTGCCACCCGAAAGCTTCGCGACTTCCCTGCGATTGTTGTTGATCCAGTGGAGGAGGTGAAGCTTGCCGCTGTTGACCACCGGCCGAACCAGGATCGTCCACGGCTTGCCCGTCGGCGTGCTCGCGATGCGCAGCGTGATCGTCTGGCCGAGCGTGCCCTGGAGCAGCGCGTACGGGTTGGTCGGCGCCGCCAGTGGCCTGCCGTCGATGGCCAGCACGTAGTCGCCTTCCGCCACCTTCAGGCCTGGCTGAGCGAGCGGCGCGTAGTAGCCGGGAACGGTGTTGTCACCATGGAAGATTCGCTTCAGGTAATAGCGACCCGCGGCTGCATTGAGTGCGAATTCGGCACCCAGTCCAGCCGTCGGCTGGGGCGGCGACTTCCAGCCCATGTCGCCACCGAAGATGTACATGTGGCTCTCGCCCAGCGAGCCGATCATGTTCGCCATCACGTAGTTGAGATCTTCGCGGTCCTGGACGAGGGGAAGGAGCGCCCTGTAGTCGTTGCCGATCGCAGTCCACTTGGCCTTGATCAACTCCGGATTGACGAAGTAGTCACGGACGTTGCGCCAGGCCTGACCGAAGATCTCGGCCCATTCGGCGCGCGGCACGACCCGCATCTGCATGTGCGAGGTGTTCAGGGGCTTCGCCTTCGCCGCCGGGGAGAACGCCGCCGGACGCAGCACCCACTTGCCGTGCAGGTTGTACAGCAACGTCGAGCCATCCGCCGAGAGCGCGAACCCTTGGCCAATCCCCTGCGCGAGGGTCAGCGACTTGCGCTTGGCCAGGTTGTAAGCCCGCAGCTCGGGGACCATGCCGGGGATGGCACCTCCCAGCACCGGCACCGGCACGGTCAGGTAGTAGACGGTGCCCTTGGCCTCCGCCACTTGCGCGATGTTCGCCGCCGGCACGGGGACCTGCACCGCGCGATCGACAAGCCCGTTGAAGTCGATCACGACATCCGGGTGCCCGGACTTGGCCTTGCCGTGCGGCGACGCCTTGCCCTTGCCCTTCGCGGCCACGGGCAACTGGGTACGGGGCGCGAACGGGGAAGGCGTGTCGGCACGCAGCGTGGTGACATAGAGGCCGTCCGGCACCACGCCGGAAGCACCGAAGTTGTACGCGGAAAGCACAGGGTTCACGAGCCTCGCCGACACGAAGTACAAGTACTTGCCGTCGCTGGAGAAAACCGGGTTGCTGTCGTTGAAATCGCCGCGGCTCACCTGGTGCAGCTGACCATCGCCGACGCCATAGATGAACAAGGCGTGCACGTGGTTGGGCAGGTGCTTGGAAAAAGCCAGCCAGCGGCTGTCCGGCGAGAACGCGACATCCTGGAACGCGCCGATGATCTTCTGACGATCGGTCGCCACCTCCTTGCGCGCACCGGTTCCGACATTGACCAACCACAGGCGCTGGCGCGAGTCGGTGTAGGTCAGCCAGTGCCCGTCCGGACTCCATTGCAGCGGACCGGCGTAGGTCAGGTTGCCCTCGCTCGCCAGCGCCCTTGGCGCGCCCGCGCCGTCGGCGCGACGCACCATCACCTGGCTGTCGATGCCATCGTCGCGGACGTAGGCTATCCACTGGCCGTTGGGCGACCACGAGGGATCGACGTCGTTGCTGGCCACGCGCCGGCTGATCATCGTGGTGTGGCCAAACTTGGCAGGCACCGTGAACAGGGCGCCACGCGCGCTGAAGACCGCGAGCTTGCCATCCGGCGCCACGTCGGCGCCATGGATCATCCGTGCCGCGTCATATTCATAAGGCAGGGTGCGCGAACCACCCAGCGGAACGGTCACCGGCACCTGCAGCAGCTTGCCCGTGGCGAAGCTGTAGACGTAGAGCCGGCCGCCATCCGTCAGGGCAATGCCGGTGTTGCCGAGGCTCGGCCAGTCGATGTCGTAGGCGGGGAAGTCGCTGACCTGCTGCACGGCGCCGGTCTGGATGTTCTTTTCCCAGAGGTTGAGCACGCCGTTGGCGCCACGGTCGGACGCGAAGTACAGCGTGTCGCCAAGCCACATCGGCCACGTGTCCTCGCCCTTCCAGTGCGTCAACTGGCTGCTCGCGCCGGTTGCAAGGTCATAGGTGTAGATGTTGTCGGCCTGGCCACCGAAATAATGCTTGCGATGGAAGGGTCGCAACGTGCGCGAGAGCTCGTTGTACGCGACGGCCGTGCCGGTGGCGTTGAACGAGAGCGGCCCGGTCCACGGCATCGGCAGCGCGGTGGGCAAGCCGCCCGCGACCGGCACCTCGAAGGCGCGCTCGATCTGCGGATTGAAACTGTCGCGGCGGGAGAGGAACACCACGTCACGGCTATCCGGCGTCCAGCCAATGACGACATTGTCGGGCGCCGTCATGATCTTGCCATTGAACGGTGCGTTCACCGAACGCCAGGTCAGTTGCCTGACGGGGCCACCATCGATGGAGACGACGTACACGTCGGTGTTGCCGCGATACCAGCCGGTGAAAGCCACCCAGCGGCCATCAGGCGAAATCAGGGGATGCGAGTCGTAGCCCGAATCCGACGTCAGCCGCGTGGCTTCGCCGCCCTGCTCCGGCACTTTCCAGACCGAGCCACCGGCCTCGAAGACCACGGTGTTGCCGTGGATGCTGGGATAGCGGATCAGGGCTTGCACCGGCCCCGGCGCAGCTTGGGCGCTAGCTGGAGGGGACACGAGGGGCATGGCCAGCGCCGCCAGCAGCGCGCCGGTGAACAATATCGGCTTCATCAGTCAATCCTTGGGCTGGAAACGGAGCAAGGGCCGCCGCGCCATTGCCGCGCCACGACCGCCCCATACTGACTGACGCGCAGATGAATCGGTTCCTGCACATGGATGCCAATCGCCATGCGCGTTCATTACGAAACCGCAAGGCCATCCACGGGCATCGGTGGCATCGATCAGACGGCCGTGCCACCCACCGTCATCGCATCGATCCGCAACGTGGGCTGGCCGACGCCCACCGGCACGCTCTGGCCGTCCTTGCCGCACACGCCGACGCCTTCGTCCAGGGCTAGATCGTTGCCGATCATGCTGATGCGCGTCATGGCCTCCGGACCGCTGCCGATCAGCGTGGCGCCCTTGACGGGGCGCGTGATGCGCCCGTCCTCGATGAGATAGGCCTCGCTGGCCGAGAAAACGAATTTGCCGCTGGTGATGTCGACCTGACCACCGCCAAGATTGGCGGCGTACAACCCCTTCTTCACCGACTGGATGATCTCGGCATGGCTGTGCGTGCCGGCTCGCATGTACGTATTGGTCATGCGCGGCATCGGCAGGTGTGCGAAGGATTCGCGCCGGCCATTGCCCGTCGGCGCCATCCCCATCAGGCGCGCATTGAGCTTGTCCTGCATGTAGCCGACCAGGATCCCGTCCTCGATCAGCGTCGTGCAGTGCGTCGGCGTGCCCTCGTCGTCCACGCTGAGCGAGCCGCGCCGACCGGGCAGCGTGCCGTCATCGACCACGGTCACGCCCGGCGCCGCCACGCGATCACCGATGCGTCCACTGAAGGCCGACGTTTCCTTGCGATTGAAATCACCCTCCAGCCCATGCCCCACGGCTTCGTGCAACATGACGCCCGGCCAGCCGGGACCCAGCACGACCGGCATGCTTCCGGCCGGCGCCGGCACCGCCTCGAGGTTGACCAGCGCCGCACGGACCGCCTCGTCCGCCAGATGCTGCGGGCGGCCGCCGGCCAGCAGTTCGCCCAGTGAATAGCGCCCGCCGCCGCCGGCGTAACCCTGCTCGCGCCGACCGTCGGCTTCGACGATCACCTGCACATTCAGCCGCACCAGCGGTCGCACGTCGGCGGCCAGCGATCCGTCGCTCGCGGCCACCAGGATCGTGTCGATCCCCGCGGCGAGGCTGACGATGACCTGCCGCACGCGCGGATCGCGGCTGCGGCAGTACGCATCCAGCTCGCGAAGCACTTCGAGCTTGCGCTCGGTTTCGATGCTTTCGATCG
>JAJZUN010000221.1 GCA_021848555.1 Pseudomonadota bacterium
ACGGCCGGCCTTGGCCACGCCTTCCAGTACCGGCAGCAGGTCGCGGATGTTGGAAATCTTCTTGTCGTGCAGCAGCACGTAGGGGTTTTCCAGCAGCGTGATTTGCTTGTCCGGGTTGTTGATGAAGTACGGCGACAGGTAGCCGCGGTCGAACTGCATGCCTTCGACGACTTCGAGTTCATCGGCCAGGCTCTTGCCATCTTCGACGGTGATCACGCCTTCCTTGCCGACCTTGTCCATGGCTTCGGCGATGCGATCGCCGATCGAGGCGTCGGCGTTGGCGGAAATGGCGCCGACCTGGGCGATTTCCTTGCTGGTGGTGCAGGGCTTGGAAATCTTCTTCAGCTCGTCGGTGATGGCGATCACGGCTTTGTCGATGCCGCGCTTCAGGTCCATCGGGTTCATCCCGGCGGCAACATACTTCATGCCTTCCTTGACGATCGACTGGGCGAGCACGGTGGCGGTGGTGGTGCCGTCGCCGGCGACATCGGAAGTCTTGGACGCGACTTCTTTCACCATCTGCGCGCCCATGTTCTCGAATTTGTCTTTCAGTTCGATTTCCTTGGCCACGGACACGCCGTCCTTGGTCACGGTGGGGGAGCCGAAGGAGCGCTCCAGCACTACGTTGCGGCCTTTCGGGCCCAGGGTTACTTTGACCGCGTCGGCCAGGATGTTTACACCGACAACCATTCTGGCGCGGGCCGAATCATGAAAGCGTACGTCTTTTGCAGCCATAGCGAAATTCTCCTAATAATTGGTGATGAGGCTGGGGCGGAACAGAGGCAGATGCTCTACGCTCGCGCCCACTGTCAATGCTTGAGCGATACCCGGAATTACTTGGTAACCACACCCATGATGTCTTCTTCGCGCATGACCAGCAGTTCGTCGCCGTCCATTTTTACGCTGGAGCCCGAATACTTGCCGAAGAGGACGCGGTCGCCGACTTTGACGGCGAGCGGACGCACTTTGCCGTCGTCCATCACTTTGCCGGTGCCGATCGCCAGGACTTCGCCCTGATCAGGCTTCTCTGCGGCGTTGTCGGGAATGACGATCCCGCCGGCGGTCTTGCGTTCTTCCTCAATGCGCTTCACGATGACTCGATCGTGCAAGGGACGGATTTTCATGGATATTTCCTCCAAACAGATGGTTGGTTGGCGATCACTAACTTAATGTCGGCGATCAAAAATCGGACGTTGGCTGTTAGCACTCAAGGTCAACGAGTGCTAATTATGGGGCCAAGCCCCGCTAAATTCAAGTAGCAGCCCAGCTTGGTCCTGCAGAAAAGCAGCTCAACGGCTGGGCGGCTAGAGAATTCGGATTGGTTCGAATTACGCGTTTGTCCTCAGCACCTCGGCGCCCTCTGCGGCGATTCCCGCTTCCCGGTTGAAGTATCATGGCAGCGGAAAAGTCCTCCGCCATGCCATCCCGACCAGCCCTCCTGCGCACCCTGTTCGCCCTGCTTGTTGCGGCGAACGCGGCCTATGCCCAGGCCCTGCCGTCCGCAGTCGAGCTTGCACTGAAGCGGGCCCATGTTCCCCTGTCCGCTGTAGCCGCCTACGTGCAGAGCGTGAACGGCGCAAAGCCGCTGCTCGCCCACAACGCGGCGCAGGCGATGAATCCGGCGTCGACGATGAAGCTCGTCACCACCTATGCCGCGCTCGAACTGCTGGGAACCACCTACACCTGGACGACCGCAGCCTATGCCGGCGGCAGGCTGCAGGGCGACACGCTCCAGGGGGACTTGATCCTCAAAGGCGGCGGCGACCCGAAACTGACCCTGGAGAAATTCTGGCTGTTGCTGCGCCGCCTGCGCGCGCTCGGCCTGCGCGAAATCCGCGGCGATCTGGTGCTGGACCGCAGCTATTTCGAACCAGCGGCATACGATCCAGCGAAATTCGACGCCGAGCCGCTGCGCGCCTATAACGTCGGCCCGGACGCGCTGCTGCTGAACTTCAAGGCGGTGCGCTTCCAGTTCGTGCCGGACGCGGAGACGAAGACAGTGACGGTCATCGCCGAACCGAAGCCGGCAGGCCTCGTATTCGCCGCTTCCGTTCGCGCCACCGACGGCGCCTGCGGCGACTGGCGCGCCGGCATCCAGGCCGATTTCCAGAGCAACGGCGGTTCGGCCAAAGCCAGCTTCTCGGGCAGCATGCCGGCCGCCTGCGGCGAACGTTATTGGAATGCCAGCCTGCTGGCGCAGCCGAACTACGTCTACGGCGTGTTCAAACAGCTGTGGGAGGAACTGGGCGGCACGATCACCGGCGGCTGGCGCGACGGGGCCGTGCCCACCGAGGCCAGGCTGCTTGCCAGCGCCGTATCGGCGAGCAACGCCGAGATGGTGCGCGACATCAACAAGTTCAGCAACAACGTGATGGCGCGGCAGCTGTTTCTCACGCTGGGCGCCGAAACGCTCAAACTGCCCGGAAACGGCGAGCGCTCGACCCAGGCGCTGCGCGCCTGGCTGGCCGAAAAGAAGCTCGATTTTCCCGAGCTGGTCCTGGAAAACGGCTCGGGCCTGTCGCGCCAGGAGCGCATCAGCGCCGAACACCTGGGCAGGCTGCTGCTCGAAGCCTGGCGCAGCGCGGTCATGCCGGAGCTGATGTCCTCCCTGCCTCTGGTCGCTTATGACGGCACCATGCGCCGCCGGCTGCGTTTCGAGCCTATCGCCGGGCAGGCGCACATCAAGACCGGCTCGCTCAGCGACGCGCGCACCCTGGCCGGTTATGTGCTGGGCAAACAGGGGCAGCGCCGCGTGGTGGTCATGTTCATCAACCACCCCAATGCCGCCGCCGCCCAGGCGGCGCAGGATGCGCTGCTCGAATGGGCATACACCTACGTCGAACCCGCCTGCCGCGACTGCCGCGAACAGCCGCACGACAACTAGGCCGCTTATTGGGGCCGGCTTGAGCAATGTCAAACCGCAAGCCAAGTCGGGGGCTAGGATTAAAGCATTCCCAACACCCCCATCCGGAGCCATCATGGACACCGAATATCAAGTGGTCACGCGCGATAAGCTGATCGACGACATGCGCGTCGTGATCGCCGACACCGAGCAACTGCTCAGGGCCGTCGTTGGCCAGTCGGGCGAAAAATTGGCGGCGCTGCAGCCGCGGATCGAAGAGAATCTGCGCAACGCCAGGGAGCGCCTGCAGGAATTCGAGCAGGTCGCAAGGGAAAAGGCGCGCGCCGCGGTGGATGCCACCGATGACTACGCCCACGAGCACCCTTGGAAGGTCGCCGGCTTCAGCGCGCTGATCGGCGTCGCAGTCGGATTGCTGATCGGGCGGCGCTAAAGGCTTGCACGTCGCGGCGCGAAGTGCACCGCAATTGCGAGTTGGCTCGTCATCACTGGCGCGGCCGGCGACCCGGCCGCGCGGATCGTCGATTGCGCACGGACGATGAACCCGTCCGTGCGCAATCGACGATCTCGTATTAACCCCCTGGACCACCCTCGCTTTTTCAATAACCGTGTTTTCTGAACGGATGCGCTTCTTATCCGTTCAGAAAACAAGGTTGGCGCGCGATAGCGCGCAACGTCGACGCACCAAGTTCAGGACACGGTATTCTGAATAAGGCGCGCTACAACCCCAGGCTGCTCCATAATTCATCCACGCGCCGCTTTACCTCGGCATCCATGGCGATCGGCGTGCCCCAGCCGCGGCTGGTTTCGCCCGGCCATTTGTTGGTCGCGTCTATGCCCATTTTCGAGCCCAGACCCGACACCGGGCTGGCGAAGTCGAGATAGTCGATAGGCGTGCGCTCCGCGAGCAGCGTATCGCGCGCCGGATCGACGCGCGTGGTCAAGGCCCAGATCACTTCCTTCCAGTCGCGGATGTCGACGTCGTCGTCGGTGACGATGATGAACTTGGTGTACATGAACTGGCGCAGGAAACTCCAGATGCCGAACATCACGCGCTTGGCGTGGCCGGGGTACTGCTTTTTCATGCTCACCACGGCGAGGCGATAGGAGCAGCCCTCGGGCGGCAGGTAGAAGTCGGTGATCTCCGGGAACTGCTTTTGCAGCAGCGGCACGAACACTTCGTTCAGGGCCACGCCCAGCACCGCGGGCTCGTCCGGCGGCTTGCCGGTGTAGGTGCTGTGGTAGATCGGGTCGCGCCGCATGGTGATGCGCTCGATGGTGAACACCGGAAAGCGCTCCTGCTCGTTGTAGTAACCCGTGTGGTCGCCGAACGGCCCTTCCAAAGCGGTTTCCTCCGGATGAATCACGCCCTCGAGCACGATCTCCGCGCTCGCCGGCACCTGCAGATCGCTGCCCAGGCATTTCACCAGTTCGGTCTTGGCGCCGCGCAGCAGGCCCGCGAACTGATACTCCGAAATCGAGTCCGGCACCGGCGTCACCGCGGCGAGTATGCTGGCCGGGTCCGCGCCCAGCGCTACTGCGATCGGGAACGGCTCGCCCGGGTGATGCAGGCCGTGATCGCGGAAATCGAGCGCGCCGCCGCGCTGCGCCAGCCAGCGCATGATCACCTTGTTCGGCGCGATCACCTGCTGGCGGTAGATGCCCAGGTTCTGCCTGGCTTTCAGCGGCCCGCGCGTGACCACCAGGCCCCAGGTGATCAGCGGCCCGGCGTCCCCGGGCCAGCAGGTCTGGATCGGCAGCCGGGACAGGTCGACGTCCTTGCCCTCCCACACGATTTCCTGGCAGGGCGCGCGATCGAGCAGCTTGGGCGCCATGTTGAGCACCTGCTTCAGTACCGGCAGCTTGTCCCAGGCGTCCTTCAGGCCCTTGGGCGGATCCGGCTCCTTCAGGTAGGCGAGCAGCTTGCCCACTTCGCGCAGCGCCGCGACCGTATCCTGGCCCATGCCCAGCGCGACGCGCCGCGGCGTACCGAACAGGTTCGCCAGCACCGGAACATGCGGCCTGCCGTTCGCGCCGTCGTACCCCTTGGGTTTTTCGAACAGGATGGCCGGGCCGCCGGCCCTGAGCACCCGGTCGCAGATTTCGGTCATCTCCAGGTGCGGATCGACCTCGACCGCGACGCGCTTCAGTTCGCCTTGTTGTTCCAGTTGCGCGATGAAATCGCGCAGGTCCTTGTAGCGCATGGTTGCAGGTCCCGTTAACGCCAAACGTAATCCGCGGCGATGCCGGCAAAAATGGCGGCGCCTACCCAGTTGTTGTGCAGGAAGGCCTTGAAGCAGCCCTCGCGCCGGCGCTCGCGGATCAGGCTGTAGTGATACAGCGTGATCAGCCCGGCCGCACCCAGACCCAGATAGTAATACAGCCCGAACCGAAGGTTGATGCCTGTCGTCACCAGCACCGCGAGCGCGGCCGCGTAGCACAGCATCACCGCAGCGACATCGTGGCGCCCGAACAGGATGGCGGAGGTCTTGATGCCTATCCTCAGGTCGTCGTTGCGGTCCACCATCGCGTACTCGGTGTCGTAGGCGATGACCCAGAGGATATTCGCCGCGAGCAGCCACCAGCACGGCGCGGACAGCGCATCGGACACGGCCGCGAACGCCATCGGGATGCCGAAGCCGAAGGCCACGCCCAGATAGGCCTGCGGCATGAACAGAAAACGCTTGGTGAACGGATAGCTGGCCGCGAGCGCGAGCGCGA
>JAJZUN010000222.1 GCA_021848555.1 Pseudomonadota bacterium
ACTTGTTGCTCTGGTAGGCCTTGAGCGCCGCGTCCGATTTCTGGCTCTTGTACCACAGCCCGCCGGCGACAAAGGCGAGCAGCAGCAAGATCGCGGAAAATATCACCAAGTGTTTCTGCTTCATTTCGAACTCCTCCAGTGGGCCAGCATCAACAGCGCCGTAATCACTAAGAAAGACAAGCCGGAAAGCAGGGGTATGGTCACAAAGCCGAACCATTCGACCTGCACCTCGCTGCAGGGCACGCCCTGGACGCAGGGTTTGATGCTCTCCGGAATGTATCCGGCGACCAGCAGCAGATGGAACACCGCGATCAGCGTGCCCAGCACGGATAGCGGCGCGGCGTAGCGCACGACGGTGCGGTCGAACGGAAACATCCCGGCCGGCAGGATCAGCACCAGCGGATACATGCAGATGCGCTGGTACCAGCACAGGACGCAGGGCGGGAACCCCATGACCTCGCTGAAGAACAGGCTGCCCAGCGTCGAAACGCAGGCGATCAGCCAGCAGGCGAATACCAGCGCCCAATTCGAGGCGTCCGTCGAGTCCTGCGCGCGCGAGGGAACATTCATGGACGATGATTCGTGCCGGAAAGACGCGAAGTATAGCGGATCGGCATTCTGAAAACCGCGGGCGGCCGGGCATCGCACCGCTCGCCGGCAGCGAAGGTTTTCCGCCAGTGCGTCATGCCGAATGGAACCTGCAAGCCTGTGCCGCATCCGGCATTTGAGATCCGGACGCGTTGCCCGCGCGAGTATAATTGCGCCTGCCATGCAGACTCCCGCGCCCCAGTCCCTCACCCTCGTCCGTCCCGACGACTGGCATCTGCACTTGCGCGACGGTGCCGCGCTCGCCGCGGTATTGCCGCATACTGCGCGCCAGTTTGCGCGCGCCATCGTCATGCCCAATCTGCGCCCGCCGGTGACCACGGTGGCGCTGGCCCGGGCCTATCGCGAGCGCATACTGGCCGCGTTGCCGGCAAATTCCCGTTTCGAGCCGCTGATGACCCTGTACCTCACCGACAACACCGCGCCGGAGGAGATTGCCCTGGCGCAGGCGAGCGGCCTGGTGCACGCGGTGAAGTATTACCCCGCCGGGGCCACCACCAATTCCGATTCGGGCGTGACGCAGTTGGCGCACTGTTTCCGCGCGCTGGAGGCGATGGAGAAGGCAGGCCTGCCGCTGCTGCTGCACGGCGAGGTCACCGATCCGGAAGTGGACGCGTTCGACCGCGAACAGGTGTTCATCGACACGGTGCTGCCGCAGATCCGCGGTCGCTTCCCCGGATTGCGGCTGGTGCTGGAACACGTCACCACGCGCGAGGCGGTCCAGTATGTGGTCGCGGCGCCGACGCACGTTGCCGCGACCATTACCGCGCACCATCTGCTGTTGAACCGCAACGCGCTGTTCGCCGGCGGCATCCGGCCGCATCATTACTGCCTGCCGCTGCTCAAGCGCGAGGTGCACCGCCGGGCGCTGGTGCAGGCTGCAACCGGCGGCAGCCCCAAGTTCTTCCTCGGCACCGACAGTGCGCCGCACGCGCGCCGCAACAAGGAGTCGTCCTGCTGCCACGCGGGGATTTACAGCGCGCACGCGGCGATCGAACTTTACGCCGAGGCCTTCGATGCGGCCGGTGCGCTGGATAAGTTCGAGGCTTTCGCCAGCTTTCACGGCGCGGATTTCTACCGGCTGCCGCGCAATTCCGAGAAAATTACCCTGCGGCGCGAGAGTTGGCAGGTGCAGGCCACGCTCGCGCTGGGCGAAGACGAGCTGGTGCCGCTGCGCGCGGGCGAGCCGCTCGCCTGGCGCCTGCAATAACCGGATCTGTCTCCATGGCCACCCCTGCCCCACCCGTCTGGAACCGCTGGGAACTTCTTGCCTCGCCGGCCTTTGCCACGCTGGCGCCGCTGATCGAGCAGTTGCCGGAGGATTACTTTCCGACGCTGGCCCAGTTGAACCGGATGTGCGACGAACGCGAGGTGGTCAGCGGAGGCGGTGTGCCGCTGGAATTCGTGCCGCAGGAGGGCAAGACCGACGAGCCCTATGAAACGCGCGTCTATTCCCGCGGCAAGGTGCTGACCCGGAGCAACAACTGGCACGACCTGTTCAATGCCCTGGTCTGGATCACTTTTCCCAGGAGCAAGGCCGCCCTCAACCGCCACCACTACAAAGAGATGCTCGCCCACCAGGGCGAGGGCAAGCGGGGCACGCCCCGGGACGTGCTGACCCTGTTCGACGAAGGCGGTGTGATCGTGCAAACCAGCCAGCCCGAACTGGGGCAGCTGCTGCGCGACTTCAAGTGGAAGGAGCTGTTCTGGGAGCGCCGCGACGCAGTCATCGAGTCCATGCGCTGTTACGTCTTCGGGCATTCGATCTACGAAAAAGCCCTGCAGCCCTATAAAGGACTCACCGCCAAGACGGTGATCTTCGACGTGCCGCAGCGGGAGATCGAGCGGCCCCTGCTGCAGCAACTCGCCACGCTGGATGCGCGGCTGGCGAAATATTTCGCCGAGCCGCAGGCGCTGGCTGCGACCGAGGCCTATGCGCCGCTGCCGGTGCTGGGCATCCCCGGCTGGACCGCGGACAACGAAGACGAGGGCTATTACGACGACACCCAGTACTTTCGCCCCGGGCGCAGGCAGGCCGGGGAGCAGCAAGACGCTGCGCCCCGCCGGGGCGAGGGCGAGGCCTCGCGGCGCAAGGGCAGGAAGCGCTAGTCCGAGCGGCAGCCGGGAAATTCGGGGCCGAGGGCTGCAGATGCTAGAATCGCGGCGTGAAGCTGGCCAGACGGTCGCTGCGCGCCTTCGGGTGCGGAGAGGAAAGTCCGGGCTCCACAGAGCAGGGTGACGGCTAACGGCCGTACGTAATAGTCGGGGGTTTGCCTTCGGCGAAGACGAGGAATAGGGCCACAGAGACGAGTCGCTGCATCTTCGCGACCAACGAGCGGCGCAAGCCGCGAGTTTGTCGTACAGAAGTAAGAAGTTGCGGCGGGTGAAACGCGGTAACCTCCACCCGGAGCAACACCAAATAGGCGGACGCTGCATGCGCGGTACCGGCGTGCTGTGAGTGGCTCGCTCAAGTCCGCGGGTAGGTGGCTGGAGCCCTGGGGCAACCCAGGGCCTAGAGGAATGACCGTCATAGGGAGCAATCCCCGTAACAGAACCCGGCTTATCGGCCGGCTTCACTTTCATATTTGCGCGTGCTCCCGATCCGGCCTTCGGCCGGTCGCAACCGCAGCGCAAGGCAACCCGCCCGCCGTTTGACAAGGATCATATCCCGTCGCTTACGCCGGCGGACAATGAGCGGGCAATTGCGGCGGGATTGCCCCGCTATTCAGAGAACCTGGCCTGGAATGCCGATGCACACTGGCGGTTCGATTAACGATACGCGCGCACCGGACGAAACGGGCGGCCGGCTTTGCCGCGGTGCGCACCGCGGCAAAGAGAGCGCTCAATGAATCCTGGCACGCCCCGCCGCTACCGGCTCGAATGGATCCTGCTCGGTGTGGTGCTGCTGATCTTTGGCTTGCTCGTCGGCTATTGGGTCTACGCGGAACACGATCAGGTCGAAAGCCGCGAGCGCGACCGGCTGCAGGTGCAGGCCAGGGTCATCGAAGAGAACCTGGGGCGCCAGTTGGAGGGGGTGAACAACGCCCTCGTCGGGGCCAGCGATGACCTGCCGCAGTGGAGCGGCGCAAAGATGAGCGTGGCGCCATCGCGCCGACTCAAGGTCCTGAGCCAGGTGATGCCAAGTGTACGCACCTTGATCATCGCCAATGCCGAAGGGACGATATTGGATTCCAGCCGGGATGAACTGATAGGCCGGAATTTCAGCGAGCGCGATTATTTCAAGGTCCCGCGCGAGCGTCCGGACCCGGCCCTGCTCTATGTTTCTCCTCCGTTCAGGACCGTGCTGGGTTCGGACGCCATCAGCGTGACCCGGGTGGTGGTCGGCCCAAGGGGGGAATTTTCCGGCATCGTCTCCGCGACCCTGGATCCGGGGTATTTCGACGTGCTGCTGCGCTCGGTGCTGTACGTGCCGGACATGCGCACCGCCATTGTGCACGGCGACGGCATCGCGTTCGTGGTTTCCCCCCATGTCGAGGGGGTGGTCGGAAAAGACCTGGCACAGCCCGGTTCCTTCTACACGCGGCATCGCGATAGCGGGCAGGGCGCCACCGTGATGACCGGCACGGTGTACGCGACGGGCGAGCGGCGCATGATGGCCTTGCGCACCTTGCGTCGCGCCGGTCTCGACATGGACAAGCCGCTGATCATCGCCGTCAACCGGGAGCTTTCGGCCATGTATCTGCCCTGGCGCAGGGAGGCGCTGGCGTACGCGGGGTTTTACGGCTTGTTTGCCGTGGTGGGGATTTTCTGGCTGTATTTGCTGCAGCGGCGGCGGCGCAGTTTCGACTCCGCCGCGGCGGAGCAGGAGAAAGCCGACCGCCTGCTGCGGCATTTCTTCGACCTGCCTTTCGTCGGCATGGCCATCACCTCGCCCGATACGAAACGCTGGCTGCAGTTCAACGATTGCCTGTGCGGGATGCTCGGCTATTCGCGCCAGGAACTCGCCAAAATGACCTGGGCGGAACTGACCCACCCGGAAGATCTATGCAAGGACGTCGCCCAGTTCGAGCACGTGCTGCGCGGGGAATCCGAAGGCTACGCGATGGACAAGCGCTTCATCCGCAAGGATGGTGCCGTGGTGTTCACCACCATCGATATCAAGTGCACGCGAAATGCCGATGGCACCGTGGAGTTCATTGTCGCCATGGTGCAAGACCTCACCGAGCGCAAGCGCCAGGAGAACGAGTATCGCACGGTCATTCAGGCATCGACCGACGGCTTCTGGGTCACGGATGCCACCGGCCGGATTCTCGACGCCAACGAGTCGATTTGCCGGATGCTGGGATATGCGCACGAGGAACTTCTGCGCATAGGCATCCGGGATATCGAAGCGGTCGAGTCTTCCGAGGAAGTCGCCGCTCGCACGCGCGAGATCATGCGGACCGGGGGCGCGCGGTTTACGGGGCGACACCGGCGCAAGGACGGCGCGGTCATGGATGTGGAGATCAGCGTGCAGTACCTCGCAGCGCTGGGAGAGCGCTTTTTTGTATTCGTTCGCGACATCACCGGGCGCAAGCGGGCGCAGGAGGCGCTGCAGCAGAGCGAGCAGCGCCTGCGGGCTATCGTCGAGACCGAGCCCGAATGCGTAAAAGTCGTCGGCGGCGACGGGCAGCTGCTGGAGATGAACGCGGCAGGCCTTGCGATGCTGGAGGCGGAGTCGGTAGCCGAAGTGCAGCAGCACACGCTCCTGGGTTTTCTGCTTCCAGAGTACCGCGCCGCTTTTCTCGCCTTGTATGCGCGCGTGATGCGCGGCGAAAGCGGCATGCTGGAGTTTGAAGTCGACGGACTCAAAGGCACGCGGCGATGGCTGGAAACGCACGCGGCGCCGATGCGCGATGCCGCGGGCGAAGTCACGATGTTGCTGGGCATTACCCGCGATATCACCGGACGCAAGCGGGCGGAGGCCGAACGCGCCCAGCTTGAAGCGCAGTTGCGCGAGTCGCAGAAGATG
>JAJZUN010000223.1 GCA_021848555.1 Pseudomonadota bacterium
CTCGCCGCGCACGTCCACGCCCTCCCAGAAACTCTGGCTCGCCACCAGCACGGCGTTGCCCAGCCGCCGGAACCGCTCGAGCAGTTCGCTGCGGCTGCCCTCGCCCTGCAGCAGCAAAGGGTAGCTCGCATCCGCCGCCTCGAAACGCGCCTGCAGCAGCTCGTGCGCGCGGCGCATCGCGCGCAGGGTGGTGAACAGCAGGAAAGCGCGGCCGCGGCTGGCCTGGATCACCGGCCAGGCCGCCTCCACCACCGCCGCCGTATGCGCGGCATCGTTGGGCGCGGGCAGTCCCTCGGGCACGTAGAGCAGCGCCTGCTCCGGATAGTTGAACGGGCTGTCCCAGCACGCGGTGCGCGCCGCTTCCAGGCCCATCTCGCCGGTGTAGTGGGCGAAGTCGCGGTTCACCGCCAGCGTCGCCGAGGTGAAAATCCAGGCGCGCGGGTGCCCCTGCAGTTGCTTGCGGAAGATTTCCGCGATGTCCAGCGGCGCCGCGTTCAACTGGAAGCTGGCGCTGTAGGTTTCGGCCCAGCGCACCATGCCCTCGGAATCGGTGGCCAGCCAGCGTTCCAGACGGGCCTGCATGTCGAGCGCGCGCCGCCAGCAGTTGGCAAGCCCCTCGCCGCGCTGCGCCTGCGTCTCCAGCAGCTTGGACAGCTCGCTCAAGTGCTCTTCCAAAACGGACAGCGCCTGCCTGAATGCGTCTTTCGCCGTGGCCGTGGCATAGGAAAGGCGCGCGGCGTCCAGCGGCAGCGCCAGCCGCGCATCCCGGCTGGCTTTCTCCACGGCGGCGACCGCCGGACGCAGCGCCGGCAACTCGCCACCGCCTGCAACCGCCTCGACCAGGGTATCGCGGCACAGATCCAGCAGCTGGCCCGAACTCAGGTTCTCGCCGAAGAACAAGGTCGCCGTCTCCGGCAGTTGATGCGCCTCGTCGAAAATCACCGCATTGCAGGCCGGCAGCAGTTCGGCCACACCCTCGTCCCTGAGCATCACGTCGGCGAAAAAGAGATGGTGATTGACGACCACGATGTCGGCGCTGAGGGCTTCGCGCCGCGCCGCCATGACGAAACATTCGGCGTACTGCTTGCAGTCCTGGCCCAGGCAGTTCTCCCGCGTCGAGGTCGCCGACTGCCAGGCCGCGGCGTTCTCGGGCACGTCGGCGAGTTCCGACTTGTCGCCGGTCTTGCTCACTTTGGCGAAACGCGCAATCTTGTGCAACTGCGCCACCTCCTCGCGGCTGGCGAAGCGCCCGTCGGCCAGCGCCCCCTCGAGGTGATGGTGGCAGACGTAATTGGCGCGGCCTTTGAGCAGCGCGGTGCTGACCGGCACCTGCAGCGCTTCGCGCACCGTGGGCAGATCGCGGTTGTACAGCTGGTCCTGCAGGTTCTTGGTGCCGGTCGAAATGATGACCTTGCCGCCGGAGAGCAGCGCCGGCACCAGATAAGCGAAAGTCTTGCCGGTGCCGGTGCCGGCTTCGGCCACCAGCAGGCTGTTGTCGCGCATCGCCTGGGCGATGGCTTGCGCCATCTCGACCTGTTGGGCACGCATGCGATAGCCCGGAATGGCGCGGCCGAGGGCGCCGTCGGCGCCGAACACGGCCTCGAGCGGATCATCTATGGTCAGGGGCATGAATGGGGAAACTCTGCTTTTGTGCGAACGTCAGTATCCGCTTAACGCCCAGGGCGGTCGCCGGTCGCATTCGAGCGGCGTCAATATTTCTTTACTTTTTGGGATATATCTCCTAGATTACTTGAATGCAGAAGCATAATCTACTGTTTTTAATCGGCTTCCTCAGCATTGTCCTGGGCGGCTGCGCGAGCCAGCCCCTGCGCCTGCCCGAAGCCGAAACCGAGCCGGCGGCGGCCACCGCTCCGCTGATCCACGTGATCGACCGGGCGAGCGGCGTTGCCCTGCAGGCCCTGGCTTACCTCGGCACCCCCTACCGGACGGGCGGGCTGTCGCCGCGCACCGGCTTCGACTGCAGCGGCCTGGTGGCCTATGCGTATCGCGAAGGCGCGGGCCTGGCGCTGCCGCGCAATACCTACGACCTCAGCCGTCAGGGCGAGCCGATCGAACGCGCCGCGCTCAGGCCCGGCGATCTGGTGTTCTACAACACCCAGCGGCGCGAGTATTCGCACGTCGGCATCTATCTGGGCGAGGACCGCTTCATCCACGCCCCCGCGAGCGGCGGCGAAGTGCGGGTCGAGAACCTGCGCGCCGATTACTGGATGCGGCGCTACAACGGCGCGCGCCGCGTCATCGCACTGTATTAGGCCGAGTCCGGGAAGACGCGGGCCGAATCTCGCGAGCCGGTGCGGCTCGGACAAGCAATAGCATGGAAAAACAGATCGCACCATCCTGGGTGCCGCGCTGCGCACCCGGTTCAGCCCCGACGCTGCCCGTAATTTCCAAACAGCGCGTGCTGACAACATATGGCGCAATGTTGCAAATAGGAATCATTCGTATTATTATGCCGCAAATCCACGACTTGCCACCCGAAAGGAAAATGTTATGCGACATCTGCTCAAAGCCATCGTCTGCGTTGCTCATTTCAGCTTGCTCGCCGCCCCGCTGGCGGTCAGCGCCGACGACAAGGTACTGAACCTCTACACCGCGCGTCATTATCAGACGGACGAAGCGCTTTACGCCAATTTCACCCGGCAGACGGGGATCAAGATCAATCGCATCGAAGGCGGCGAAGACCCGCTGTTCGAACGCATCAAGAATGAAGGGGCAAACAGCCCCGCCGACATCTTCATCACAGTGGACATAGGCAGGCTGTGGCGCGCCGATCAGGCGGGCATTTTTGCCCCGGTGAAGTCGAAACTGCTGGAGTCGCGCATCCCGGCAAGCTATCGTGATCCGGACGGGCACTGGTTCGGCTTTTCCGCGCGCTCGCGCGTCATCGCCTACAACAAGGATACGGTCAATCCCAAGGACATAAGGAACTACGAAGATCTGGCGGATCCGAAGTGGAAAGGCAAGGTATGCGTGCGCTCCAGCGGCCACCCGTACATGCTTTCGCTCACCGCCAGCATGGTGGCGCACTTGGGCGAAGCCAAGGCCGAGCAATGGGTAAAGGGGCTGAAGGACAACCTCGCGCGCGACCCCAAAGGCGGAGATACCGATCAAGTCAATGCGGTGGCCGCGGGCGAATGCGAATTGGCCGTATCGAACACCTACTACCTCGTGCGGCTGCTGCGCTCGACCAAGCCGGCGGACCGGAAGATCATGGAAAAAATCGGCGTAATCTGGCCCAATCAGGACAACCGCGGCGCCCACATGAACATCTCCGGCGGAGGCATGCTCAAGCATGCGCCGAACAAGGCGGCTGCGGTCAAGTTTCTGGAATACCTGGCAAGCGATGAGGCGCAAGCCTACTTCGCCGACGGCAACAACGAATGGCCGGTGGTCGCCACCGTCAAGGTGGCAAACCCGGAACTGGAATCGTTGGGCAAGTTTAAGGCGGACCAATTGCACGTAAGCGAGCTGGGCAAGAACCAGCCGGTGGCGCTGCGCATCTCTGATCGCGCCGGGTATAAGTGAGCTAGCGCCCTCGGCGGCCGCCCGCGGCGATGACGCGGCAAAGGATGAACAGCGGCAGCAAGCCGACCGCGACGATGACCAGCGAGGCTGTGGCTGCTTCCGCCAACCGTTCGTCCGAGGCGAAGTTGTACGCCTGCACCGCAAGCGTGTCGAAATTAAACGGCCGCATGACGATGGTGGCGGGCAGCTCCTTCATCACGTCAACGAACACCAGCAGTCCGGCGGTAAGCAGGCTGCCCCGGACTATGGGCACGTGCACCTTGAACAAGGTCCTGGCCGGAGTAAGCCCCAGGCCGCGCGCCGCGTCGTCCATGCTCGGCGTCACCTTGGACAGACCCGCCTCCACTGTTTGCAGGGCGACGGCAAGAAAGCGCACCAGATAAGCGTAGACCAGCGCCACCATGCTGCCGGTGAGCAACAGTCCCGGCCCCTTGCCGAACGCCTGGGTCATCCACTCGTTGATCAGATTGTCCAGCCGGGCGACCGGCACCAGTATTCCCACGGCGATGACAGCGCCCGGAATCGCATATCCCAGGCCGGCGATACGGTGTGCTGCGGCCACCAGAATGCCACGGTCGCTGCGCGCCGCATAGGCCATGACCGCGGCCAGAACCATCGCCGCTGCCGCGGTAACCGCGGCAAGCGTGAAACTGTTCGCAATGAGGCCGAGCATGCGCGGCGTGGCAAAATGCGTCTCGCCCTCCGCATAAGCCATGCGTCCCAGGATCCAAGCCGGCAGCACGAATCCGAGCAGCACCGGCAAAGCGCAGGCGCAGACCGCTACCCAGGCCTTTGCGCCGGTCAAGCGATAGGGCGCGATGCGGCTGCGCCGCCCCGGATTGTGGAAACGGGATCTGCCGCGGTTGGTGCGCTCTAGCAGCAGGATTGCGGCGACGAACGCCAGCATCAAAGTGGCCAGTTGCGCCGCCGCGACCGGATCGCCCAGGGACAGCCAAGCGCGGTAGATGCCGGTGGTGAACGTTTGCACCGCGAAGTAGGAGACGGCACCGAAATCGGCCAGCGTCTCCATCAGCGCAAGCGCGGCGCCGGCGGCGATGCCGGGCCGCGCGAGCGGCAAGGCCAAGCGGAAAAAACCGCGCCATGCGCCGTAGCCCAGGGTGCGCCCGGCTTCGAACGCGCTCGCCGGCATTTCGAGAAAAGTCGTGCGCGCGAGCAGATAGACATAGGGATAGAGCACTAGCGAGAACATCGTTATCGCGCCCCCGAGGGAGCGGATTTCCGGAAACCAGTATTCGCGCGCACGCCACCCGGTGGCTTCGCGCAAGGCGCTTTGCACCGGCCCGGCGAACTGCAACAAATCGGTATAGGCATAGGCGATGACATATGCGGGCATCGCCAGCGGCAGTACCAGCAGCCACTCGAACGCGCCTGCACCGGGAAAGCGGCACATGGTCACCAGCCAAGCGGCCCCGACCCCGAGCAAGACCACGCCCGCCGCGACCCCGGCCAGCAACCACAGCGTATTGGCGATGTAATCGGGCAGCACCGTTGACGCCAGATGCGCCCAGGTACCCGTGCTGGGCCCGAAAACGCTGAAAACCACTGCCGCGATCGGCGCGATGAACAACAAAGCCACCAGCAGGGCGCCCAGGGCGAGCGAGCCGAGCGGGCGCTGCCGGATGTTCGCCATGCCTGCCAAGATACCGGTTTGATTCAAAGGAGATGTATTGTCCGAATTGGAAAAGGAAAGCGCCTGCACTCAGGGCATTTTTTCGATTTTAACAAGAATCATTCGTAAATAGATCGAAACCCTTATAATCTCCATATGCATCCCGGTACACCCCGCGCCGACGCCCTCCTGGAAGTGCGCGATATTCATCAGTCCTACGCCAAGCACGAAGTGGTCAAAGGGCTGTCATTTTCGCTCCGAAAAGGCCAGATCGGGTGCCTGCTTGGATCGAGCGGCTGCGGCAAGACGACAATTTTGCGCTGCATCGCCGGATTCGAGGCGCTGAAGCAGGGCGAGATCTGGCTGAATCGCCGCTTGGTCAGCAGCGCGGGCCGC
>JAJZUN010000224.1 GCA_021848555.1 Pseudomonadota bacterium
CAGCTCGCGGCGATGGCTCCGCGACCCGCCTGGTGGGCTCTGCTGCCGTTGGCCGCGGGCGGGCTGGCCTGGATGCTCGGCGGCCTGGCGAGCGCCAACGGCCTGTCGCAGTTGGCCCTGGTCGTGATGCTGATCCTGGTGGTAGCCGCCGTTCTCGGCACCCAGGTGACCCGGGTGATCGTGTTTCCCTTGTGCTTTCTGCTGTTCGCCGTGCCGATCGGCGAATTCATGTTGCCGCAATTGATGGCCTGGACCGCGGATTTCACCGTCTTCGCTTTGCGGTTGACAGGAATTCCGGTGTATCGGGAGGGCCAGCGCTTTTCCATTCCGTCCGGCAACTGGTCGGTGGTGGAAGCGTGCAGCGGCATCCGCTACCTGATCGCTTCGGTGATGGTGGGCACGCTTTACGCCTATCTCAACTATAGATCGCTGCTGCGCCGGCTCGTCTTTGTCGGCGTGGCATTCCTGGTGCCCATTGTGGCCAACTGGCTCAGGGCGTACCTGATCGTCATGATCGGACACCTTTCAGATAACCGGCTGGCCACCGGCGTCGACCATCTGGTCTATGGCTGGCTGTTCTTCGGGCTGGTGATGGCGGCGATGTTCTGGATCGGCGCGCGCTGGCGTGAAGATGGTACAGTCGCTGTTCAGTCGACGCAGGTCCCGGCATGGCAGACCAGGGTAGCGGTGCCTGCGACACGGCTGTGGCTGGCTGTTGCAGCCGTCGTGGCGGTAACGGGAGCCTGGAGGTCGGGCGACTGGCTGATCGAGCGCAGTTATGCCGCGCATCCGCCGCAGTTCGCGAAAATGGCTCCGATCGGCGGCTGGCAGCCAGCGCAAGGCGGATTGAGCGACTGGCGGCCTCAATACAAGGATCCGTCATTCGAAGTCCATCAGAGCTACCGCCGCGGCGATGCCGTCGTCGGTCTGTATATCGGCTACTACCGCAACCAGAGCTACGGGCACAAGCTAGTGAGCTCCATAAACGCCCTGGTCGGCAGTAATGATCCGCACTGGTCGGAAGACAAGAGCGGCGACATGGAGGTGTTGCACGGCGGTCAGCCGCTCAGCGTGCGTAGCGCCGAACTCCGCGGCGCGGGCGGGGATCGGCTGGTTGTCTGGCAGTGGTACTGGGTAGACGGGAGGCTCACCGCCAGCGACGGTTGGGCAAAAGCCTACACGTCGCTCTCGCGCCTGCAAGGTCGCGGCGACGACTCCGCCGTGGTGATCGTATACGCGCCGAAAGGCAAGCCTGGTCAAGCAGAAGCGACGCTCTCCGAGTTCCTTGGCGATGCAACGCAGGCGGTCGAGTCCGCCTTGAGCAAGACGAGGGACGTGCGATGAACGGATCGCAGCGTGAGTTGCAGCGTGACTCGCAGCGGGATCCGCGCCCGCTCATCGCTCACATCGTCTATCGCTTCGACGTCGGCGGACTGGAAAACGGCATTGTCAATCTCATCAACAACATGCCAAATGCATGTTTTAGACACGCGGTGATCGCCCTGACCGAGATTACCGACTTTCGATGCCGCATCGCGCGCGAGGACGTCAGCTTCAGCGCGCTGCATAAGCCACCCGGACACGGCCTTCGCCTCTATCCGCAGTTGTATCGTCTGTTCCGCGAGCTGCAGCCGACCATCGTGCATACGCGCAATCTTGCGGCGCTGGAGGCGGCGCTGCCTGCATGGGCGGCGGGGGTGCCGGTGCGTATCCACGGCGAGCACGGTCGCGACATCGGCGACCTCGACGGTTCCAGCCGCAAATACCGGTGGCTGCGGCGGCTGTACCGGCCTTTCGTGAGGCAATACATCGCGCTTTCCCGAGATCTCGAACACTATCTGACGAGCAGCGTCGGCATACCGGTAAAGCGTGTGGTGCAAATCTACAACGGCGTCGACGCGGCACGCTTCCACCCGGTGGCCGTCGCCCGAGAGCCGATTGCGGGCTGTCCGTTCAGCGATCCGCGCTTGTGGCTGATCGGTAGCGTGGGCCGGATGCAGCAGGTCAAGGACCCGCTTACCCTGGCGCGCGCCTTCATTCGCGCGCTGGAACTAGCCCCGGCACTGAAGGTCACGCTGCGGCTGGTGATGGTGGGCGAGGGACCGTTGCGCGCCGAGGCGCAGGCTTTGCTGGCGAGCGCCGGCGTGTCCGGTCTGGTGTGGCTGCCGGGCGAGCGCAGCGACGTGGCGGCGATCCTGCGCGGACTCGACTGTTTCGTGCTGCCATCCCTAGCGGAAGGTATCTCCAACACCATCCTCGAGGCGATGGCAACCGGCCTGCCGGTGATCGCCACCGAGGTCGGCGGCAATGCCGAGCTGGTCGATGCCGAGCGAACCGGGCAACTGGTGCCGTCGGCCGACGCCGATGCGTTGGCGCAGCGCCTGGTGGACTATGCCGTCGACCAGGAGGCGGCGCGTGCCGCCGGCCGGGCAGGGCGCGAGCGCGTCGAGCAGTTGTTCAGCCTCGGCGGCATGGTGCATCGTTACCAGCAGCTTTATCAACGCAGCCTGCAGGCCGCGTGACCCGCGTTGGGATATTGAGCGAATCGGAACGGCGAAATGTGCGGAATCGTAGGCGTCTTCGACATGCGCGGCCGGCGGGAAATCTCGCCGGAAGTCGTCGCGCGCATGAACCACAGCCAGTTCCATCGCGGACCGGACGAGGGCGGCAGGCACCTCGAGCCGGGTGTCGGTCTCGGCCATCGCCGCCTCTCCATCATCGATCTCGCCAGCGGTCAGCAGCCCCTGTTCAATGAGGACGGCTCGGTGGCGGTGGTGTTCAACGGCGAGATCTACAACTATCAGGAACTGATCCCGGAACTGCAGGCGTTGGGGCATGTGTTCCATACGCGCAGCGATACCGAGGTGATCGTCCATGCCTGGGAGGCCTGGGGCGAGGCATGCCTCGATCGCTTTCGCGGCATGTTCGCCTTCGCCCTCTGGGACCGCAACCGTGAAATCCTGTTTCTGGCGCGCGACCGGCTCGGTGTAAAGCCGTTGTTCTACGCAGAACTGTCAGACGGCATTTTCATATTTGCTTCCGAACTCAAGGCACTGCTTGCCCACGGCGGCCTGTCGCGCCAGATCGACCCGTTTGCTGTGGAGGAATATTTCGCCCTCGGCTACGTCGCCGAACCGCGCAGCATTTTCGAGGGCGCGAAGAAGCTGCCGCCGGGTCACAGTCTGACGCTGCGGCGCGGACAGCCTGTGCCGCCGCCCCGTGAGTACTGGAACCTGCGCTTCACCCTCGACAACCCGATCAGCCAGCGGGATGCCTGTGCCGAGCTGACCGCCCGCCTCGAAGAGTCTGTGAAACTGCGCATGATCTCGGAGGTGCCGCTGGGCGCCTTCCTCTCCGGCGGGGTCGATTCCGGCGCGGTGGTGGCGCTGATGGCGGGTCTCGCGCGCGAGCCGGTGAACACCTGTTCGATCGGCTTTGCCGAGCGCGGCTTCAACGAAACCGAGTTCGCCGAAATGGTCGCCGATCGCTACCGCACCCGCCACCACGTGGAGCAGGTGGTGAGCGACGATTTCGATCTGATCGACACGTTGGCGCTGCTCTATGACGAGCCCTTTGCCGACAGCTCCGCCATCCCCACCTATCGTGTCTGCCAACTGGCACGCAAGCATGTGACGGTGGCCCTATCCGGCGACGGCGGCGACGAGAGTTTCGGCGGCTATCGGCGCTACCGCATGCACCTCATGGAGGAGCGCATGCGCGCGTCCTTTCCTGCCGGACTGCGTCGACCCCTGTTCGGCCTGCTCGGCCGGGTCTACCCCAAGGCTGACTGGGCACCCAGAATGTTCAGGGCCAAGACCACCTTCGAAGCCATGGCGCGCAGCTCGGTGGAGGCGTACTTCCATTCCGTCTCCGTTCTGCGCAACCCGATGCGCCGTCAGCTCTTCAGCAACAGCTTCAAGGCCGAGCTGGGTGGCTATCACGCGCTCGACCTGTTCCTCGGCCATGCGGCGCGCGCCGAAACCACCGACCCGCTGGCGCTGATCCAGTATCTCGATCTGAAGACCTATCTGGTCGGCGACATCAACACCAAGGTGGATCGCGCCAGCATGGCGCACTCCCTGGAGGTGCGCGAACCGCTCATGGATCACCAGTTGGTGGAATGGCTGGCGACTCTGCCGTCCTCTTTCAAGATCAAGGGGCAGGAGGGCAAGGTCCTGTTCAAGAAAGCCATGGAACCGCTACTGCCTCACGAGGTGCTGTACCGGCCGAAAATGGGCTTCGCCGTGCCGCTGTCGCGCTGGTTCCGCGGCCCGCTCAAGACGCGGGTGCGCAAGGCGCTGCTGGGGCCGCAACTGGCCGATACCGGCATGTTCAACCAGGCCTATCTGAGGCGCCTCATCGAAGGTCACGAAACAGGGGCGCGGGATCACTGCGCGCCCATCTGGTCGCTCTTGATGTTCGAAGCCTTCGTGCGCAAGTGCTTGCACGGCCAGAGCGCTGATCGCGTCGAGAGCGTGACAGATTCGGTGCGCCTGGCATCCTGACGCCGCGAACAGAGCACACCATGCGCATCCTGCATATCCTCGACCACTCCATCCCGCTGCATAGCGGCTACAGTTTCCGCACGCTGTCGATCCTCCGCGAGCAGCGTGCGCTCGGCTGGGAAACCTTCCATCTCACCACGCCCAAGCACGTCGTTGGTAGCGCGGCAGAGGAAGGGGAAGAGGAAGAGGTAGACGGCTGGCATTTCTTCCGCACACCGCTGCGACCATCAGGCTTGAGTTTGGCGGGTTTGGGGGAGTTACAGTTGATGCGGCAGGTCGAGAGCCGCCTGCATGAAGTCGCGCAGCAGGTTCGACCGGATGTCCTGCACGCGCATTCCCCGGTGCTCAACGCCATCCCGGCATTGCGCGTCGGCAAACGGCTGGGGCTACCGGTGGTGTACGAGGTACGCGCCTTCTGGGAAGACGCAGCGGTCGACCACGGCACCACGCGCGCAGGCAGCCTGCGCTACCGCCTCACGCGCGGACTCGAAACCTGGGTGCTGCGCCGCGTCGACCATGCCTTCACCATCTGCGAAGGCCTGCGCCAGGACATCGTCGCGCGCGGCATTGCGGCCGACAAGGTGACCGTGATCCCCAACGCCGTCGATGTCGAAAGCTTCCAGCTTTCCGGCCAACCGGACGCCGCCCTGAAAAGTCGGCTCTCGCTCGACGGCGCGACGGTGGTCGGCTTCATCGGCTCCTTCTATGCCTACGAAGGGCTCGACCTGCTGCTCGACGCCCTCCCGGCCCTGCTGGCCGGGCGGCCGGAGCTGCGCGTCCTGCTGGTCGGCGGCGGCCCGCAGGAAGCCAACCTCAAGGCGCAAGCCGTGCGGCTGGGCATCGCCGACCGGGTCGTCTTCGCCGGCCGCGTGCCGCACGGCGAGGTCGGCCGCTACTACGACCTGATCGACCTGCTGGCCTACCCGCGCCACCCGATGCGGCTGACCGAACTGGTCACGCCGCTCAAGCCGCTCGAAGCCATGGCGCAGGGGCGGGTGTTGGTCGCCTCCGATGTCGGCGGCCACCGCGAGCTGATTCGCGACGGCGAAACCGGCCGCC
>JAJZUN010000225.1 GCA_021848555.1 Pseudomonadota bacterium
GGTGGAAGCGGTATCGATCGCCGCCGTGGCGAACATTTCGGGCTTCAACCGGCCGTCGCCGTTGGGCACTTCCACCCGAGCCTTGATCGTGCGGCTATCCTTGTCCATGACACTGCTGATGTAGGTCAGCCGCCCCTTGAACACCTCCTCCGGATAGGCCGCCACCGTGACTCCGACGCTGGCACCGGTCTTCACCTTGCCCAGGTCCTTCTCGGACAGATTGGCCTCGATCCAGACCACCGACAGGTCGGCTACAGTGAACAGGGGCTTGTCGGGTTGGGCGAGTTCGCCCAACACGGCTTTCTTCTCGATCACCGTGCCGGCGAAAGGTGCATTGACCGGGAACACCGATACGACGCTCTCCGAGCGGGCCGGCGTCACGCCCATCAAACGCAGCTTGTCCGTCGCCGCCCGAAGGTTGGCGCGGGCCTTCTCCTGCTCGGCACGGCTACGTAGGTAGTCCTTCTGCGGCACGATCTGGTCGGCGTAGAGCTTCTCGGCCCGCTCGAAATCAGCCTGCGCTAACTTGAACTGGCTTTCGGCCTGTTGATAGGCCGAATACACCTCTCCCAGTTCGATGCTGTCAAGGCTGGCCAAAGCCTGGCCGGCCTTGACCCGGTCGCCCAAGTTGGCAGCGATGCCGACGATCCGGCCCGGCACCCGTGGGGCGACATGGGCCAGCCGGTTCTGGTTGGCCTGGATGGTGGCGGTCACCGCAATGCGCTCGTGGACTTCCGCTTCCTCGACTTCCTCGGTGCGGATGCGGGCCGCCTTGATTTCCGCCTCGGTCAGGTGGATCTGGCCGGCTTCCGGCGATGCAACAGGGGTCTCTTTGCCTGCTCCGGCGTTCTTTTCCGAGGCGGGTGCAGTTGTTTCTGCGGCGGGCTTGGTCTCCGGCGCGTTGCGGTCGCAAGCGGTCAGCACGAGGACGAAGGCCAAGGCGGCCGTTGGGAGGATGCGCGTCATTTGTTCTTCTCCGGAAAAGTGTCAGCGCGGGCGGCAGGCCAGCCGGCCGTCTGCTCCAGGGCGATGCGGGTCTGAATGAATTCGCCGACGGCATCGAGGTAGTCGCGCCGGGCATCCAGCAACTGGCGGTTGACCAGCAGGAGTTGCAGCAGGCCGATTTCGCCGGCACGGAAGGCGGTAGATGACAGGCGCCGGTTCTCGTCGAGGGCCGGCAATACCGACTCGGTGAAGCGCTTGACCCGGACCTGCAGGCTGTCCAGGCGCTGCCATAGGGCGCGTACTTGGGCCGCCACATCGCGCTCGGTGCTTTGCCGCTCGATCTCGGCCTGCGTCAGTTCGGTCGCCGCCTTGCCGATGCCGGCTGCATTGTGCCGGAAGAGGGGCAGTGGGATGTAGACGGGCAGACGAGTGAACGGCTCGCGGGCGTCGTAGGGCGCTTCCCGCCCGGTGCTCAGGCCCACTGTGACGTCGGGATAGACGGCGGCCCGTTCCAGGTTGAGCCGGCTATGGGCAGCCTGTTTCCGGTGATCTAGCGCTCGCAGCAGGGGCCGTTCTCGGGCCGCCGACAGCAAAGCGTCCAGGGTGGTTGCCGGCAACACCGCCCGCAACTCGCCGACGGCCTCCGGCAGCGTAGCGGCGGGCAGTTGCAGCGCGGCGGCCAGTTCGGACTGAGCCTGGATGAGTTGTTCCCCCAGAACAGCGAGTTGGTTGCGGCTGCGTTCGGCTTCCACCGTTGCCAGGTTGCCGTCTAGCCGGCTGTCTTCGCCGACCGCCACGCGCTTTCTTACCGCAACGGCGGCTTCATCGACGGCGGCGAGGGCCTCGCGCTCGGTCTCAATACGCCGTTGCAGGGCCAGCACGCGGAAAAAACGCTGCTCGACCTCGGCGCGCACCTGGCGACGGACCTCGTCGATGTTTTCCGTGACGGCGGCCAGATCGCGGGATGCCGCCTCGTGCCGGTGTCCCGCCTGGCCGGCGATCTCGAACACCTGCGAGATGCCGAACGACTGTTCGTGGAAACGATTGTCCGGCAGGCCGGCCTGAGTCAAACGGCGGCGGGTCTGGTCAGTCGATAGCTGGGGATTGTTGTAGAGAATACCGGAGGCATCTCTCAACTGGCCTTCGGCGGCGTCGAGACCGGCGCGGGCGGCGCGCAGGGCCGGATTGGTAGATTCAGCGAGGCGCCAGGCGTCGTCAAGGGTCAGCGGACCAGCCGCGCGGACGCCGCCGACGGCGAGGAGCATTCCCGCCAGTAGGCCAAGGCGACGTAGCGAACTGCGCGCACTGGCAGAGGTGACGAACAACATGGGAGAAACCTTTCAAGCGTTGAAGAAACGGACAGCCAACAGGCGTCCGCGTATGAACGATGTCGACTCAGGCTTGAAAGGGGATACGGGGCGGGCGGAATGGGCCATCGCGGGGTTGGGTGGGAACGTCGACCGAGCCCTCGGCACTGGGAGTTGCTGCCGTAGCGTCGGGCAGATTCAGGGCGGGCATGCTGGGGTCGAGGCCCGTCAGATGGATCTGGGCATGACAGCCTTGGTTGCAGACTTTTCCGGCCGGCGAGTAATCGCCGGAATCCCCGCTAGCGGCGGCAACAGCGATCTCGTCGGACAAGGCATCCGCCATCGCTTCCGCACCATCGCTCCACAGCGACGCGCTGACCAGGCAGAAAGCCAGCAGCATCGCGAGAAGCGAACGGAAGCGGAAACGGCGGAGCATGGCCGAGAATTATCCCAAGAAGCTCTTCATCAGCGCGTCCACATATATTGCTGCTGCTGCATCATGTGGTCCATCATCAGCTGCTGCATGCCCATGTACCGGTCCATCATGTACTGGCGTTGCTTCATTTGTTCCGGGGTGAGCTTGGAGTAGTAGCCGCCCATGTGTCCCCACCCCATCATCGGGCCACCCATCATCATGCCCGGACCCCTCCCCGGGCCACCCATGCAGCAACCCGGTCCGCCCCCGTACCCCCACATACCCTGCATCATCTGCATGTTGTTCTGCATCGTGGCCCAGTGATCTTGCAGGAGTCTCTGCCGCTCCTGGGGATCCTGGGTCTGGCGGATCTTGTCCATCTGCTCCTGCATCCTTTTGATGTTTTCTTGCGCCTGCGCCATCTGCTTGTCAAACTCGGCCACGTTCGGCGCCGATGACTTCGCCTGCGTCCCTTTTTCGGCGGAACCGGTTTGCTGGGCATTAACGGGTGCGCTTAAAAACAAGGCCACCGAGAACGCTGCTGTCAATGCTGCTTTGTTCATCTCATGATCTCCTTTAAAAACTCCATTTAAAAGGGGGCGCGTGCGTTGTATTTCCCACCCTAATAGAATCGGGTGAGGAGTCTACGGCAGCGCACCCATCACCCGCTCCAGCCGTTGCCGCACTTCGCCGGCCAGTTGCGCGATCTCAGGTTTGTTCACCAACTCAAACACGGCGTTCGGGTCCATAAATTCGACGTGGACTTTGCCGCTAGCGTCCTCGCGCACGACCACGTTGCACGGCAACAGCAGACCGATCGACGGCTCGGCGGTCAGCGCCCGATGCGCCAGCGGCGGATTGCACGCTCCCAGGATGCGGTAGGGAGGCATGTCCTGATTAAGTTTCTTTTTCAGCGTTGCCTTGACGTCGATGTCCGTCAGTACGCCGAAGCCTTCCTTCTGCAATTCCTCAGTCACTCGCTGTATCGCCGTGTCGAAAGTGAGATTCACTGTCTTGCCAAAACCGTAATTGCTGTTCATCTTCGATCTCCTTGCAACCCTACGTTGAAAGAGCGATTGGATTGGATCTGCATTGCCTAGGATACTGGCTTGTCACCGTCCTCTCCTCTCGACTCGGATCCAAAAATTCTCTCCTGCACCCTTAGTACCCGTTAACTCACCAAGACGAGCCCGGTGATGGCGGCACATGCGATGCTGCGCACATACATGCCGCTCCCTATCGCGACCGCGCCCACGGCCTCATTGAGGCGAAGCGTGCGATTCCGGCCGACAGCGCGCCGATCAAGAAGCCAGCAAACACGTCCGCCGGGAAGTGTGCGCCGACAGCTATACGTGACCACCCCACCCATACCAGCCATGCCGCCAATAGTGCGCGAGGGCGGCGTGTTACAAGTGGCCAAAGGGTTACGACTACCAGCATAGTGTAGGCACCATGCCCACTCGGAAAACTGTACTGCAGTTCCGGCTCGCCGATGATCTGTACCATATCGGGCAACGCTACCAACGGCCGGGGGAAATCTACGAGCAGCTTTACCAATGCGACTGCGAGCCACGTCAATACAATCCCCAGCGCCAAGCGCTGTGTTTGAGTTCGTACCCCTGATGCTGACGTTGTCGGTTGGGTAGCTGCATTCAGATACCAAGACCAAAATAACAGTGCGATCAGCAAGAATGGCCCTCCCCAGTAACTACCCAGTGCACTGCCGATGCGCGCAATAGGCGCAAGCCAATCTGGGGTGGCGTGATTGATCGCTTCGAACCATGCCACGTTCAGGCCGTTCCAATCATAGAAAAGTTGCTTGAATGTCATCGACGCAGCAACCTCAACCCGTTGAACACCACCAACAGGCTTGCACCCATGTCGGCAAACACTGCCATCCACATCGTGGCGTGCCCAGTAAAGGTCAGCACCAGAAATACCGCCTTGATACCGAGCGCAAGGACGATGTTCTGTGTCAGCACCGAGGCCGTGGCCCGCGACAAGCGTATGAAGGCGGGGATTTTGCGCAGGTCGTCGTTCATCAGGGCCACGTCGGCCGTCTCGATGGCGGTATCGGTGCCGGCAGCCCCCATGGCGAAGCCGATGTCTGCTCGGGCCAGTGCCGGAGCGTCGTTGATGCCGTCCCCGACCATGCCGACTTGGCCGTATTCCGAGCGCAGGGAGTCGATGGCAACTAGCTTGTCCTCGGGCAACTGGTTGCCGCGCGCCTCGTCGATGCCCACTTGGGCGGCGATGGCTTGTGCCGTATGCGGATTGTCGCCCGTGAGCATGACGGTCTTCACGCCGAGGCGGTGCAATTCGGCGATGGCCTCCCGACTCGTTCCCCGTACCGTGTCGGCAACGGCGAACATCGCCAGCACCTCAGTTTCGTCCGCCAACAGCACGACGGTCTTGCCCTGGCCCTCCAGCGCGTCGAGCCGTGCCTCCAATGCCGGCGAGCAGAGCTTCAGTTCCTCGATCAGGCGGTGGTTGCCGAACTGATAGTCTCGCCCATCGACCCGGCCGCGGACGCCGCGCCCCGGGATAGCGGTGAAATCGACCACTTCCCGGATGGGGACGCCGGCTTCGTTCGCCGCCCGGGCGACAGCCTGCGACACCGGATGGTCGGAACGCGCTGCGAGACTGGCGGCGATGCTGCGCAGCATTGTTTCATCGCCGTCGGCCAGGCGCGCGAAGTCGGTTTGCGCCGGCCGGCCATGGGTCAGCGTGCCGGTCTTGTCGAGAGCCAAGATCGCGAGCCGGCGCCCCTCTTCCAGATAGACGCCGCCCTTCACCAGGATGCCATGGCGGGCCGCCGCCGCAAGTCCGCTGACGATGGTGACCGGCGTCGAGATGACCAGTGCGCAGGGGCAGGCGATGACCAGGAG
>JAJZUN010000226.1 GCA_021848555.1 Pseudomonadota bacterium
AATAAGCCCGGGTAGCGCATATAGGTGTAACTACACCTATATGCTATGATCGCCCCATGTCGACCACCGTCCCCGCCTTCGGCTGCACCTGCGCCCGGCTGCGCAAGCTCGCGCGCCGGGTGACGCGCATTTACGATGCGCACCTCGCCCCGCAGTCGCTGAAAGTCACCCAGTACTCGCTGCTGGCCAACGCCGCCCGCGGCGAGCGCACCGTGTCGGAGTTTGCCGCCGAACTGGAAATGGACCGCAGCACGCTCAGCCGCAACCTGGCGCCGCTCGCTGTGCAGGGCTGGGTGAGCGTTTCGGTCGGCGCCGATCCGCGCTGCCGCAGCATCAGCGTCACCGCCGCCGGCCGGCGCAAGCTCAAGGCGGCCCTGCCGCTGTGGCGCAAGGCGCAGTGCGAAATCGAATCCCTGCTCGGTGCCGCAGGCGTAGGCGAACTGCACCGCAAGATCGAACGCGCGCTCGCCGCGCTCCCCGCCTCACCTGGAAAACGCGCATGACCGCCAAACGCCAGTACTGGATCATCGTCATTGCCTCCGCGCTGATACTCGCGGTGACCATGGGCATACGCAACGCGCTGGGCCTTTTCGTCTCGCCGCTCAATACCGCGAGCGGCCTCGGCATCGTCACCATCAGCTTCGCCCTCGCCGTGGGCCAGTTCGTATGGGGCGCGGCCCAGCCCATTTTCGGCGCACTCGCCGATCGGGCCGGCTCGGTCAGGATCATCGCCATCGGCGCAGTGCTGCTCGCGCTGGGGCTGGCGGTCACGCCGTTCATGCATTCCAGCCTAGGCCTGATTTTCTTTCTGGGGATCGTGTCCGCGGCCGGAGCGGGCGGCGGCAGCTTTTCCATCCTCATCGGCGCCGCGGCGCAACGCCTCCCGGCGGAGCGCCGCGCCTTTGCCTCGGGGTTCATCAACGCCGGCGGCTCTTTCGGCCAGTTCGTGATCGCGCCTTTGGCACAAGCGCTGATCAGCGCCTTCGGCTGGGTCACGGCGATGCTGTCCCTCGCCGCCACCGCCCTGCTCACCATACCGCTGGCGCAGCCTTTGCGCGCCAAACACAGCGGGGCCGCGCCGGTGCACGCGGGCGGCATCAGCCTGTCGGAACAAACGCTGATCGCGTTCAAGGACAGAAGTTATCTGTGCCTGCACGCGGGGTTCTTCACCTGCGGTTTTCACATCGCATTTCTGGTGACCCACCTGCCGGGCGAGGTCGCGCTGTGCGGCCTGCCCGCCTCGGTGTCGGCGGCATCGCTCGCGATCATCGGCCTCGCCAACATCGCCGGCAGCCTCGGCGTCGGCTGGCTGGCGCAGACCCACCGCATGAAATTCCTGCTGTTCTGGGTCTACGGCATCCGCGCCGTGGCGATCACGCTCTACCTGATGGCGCCGCACACCGCGCTCACCTTCTATATTTTCGCCGCCGTGCTGGGCGTAAGCTGGCTCGCCACCGTGCCGCCCACCGCGGGCCTGGTGGGCAAGCTGTTCGGCACGCGCTATCTCGCCACCCTGTTCGGGCTGACGCTGCTGTCGCACCAGATCGGCGGTTTCTTCGGCGCCTGGCTGGGGGGCATGGCCGTCGCCGCGAGCGGCAACTACACCTGGATGTGGTATGCGGATATCGCGCTCGCGACCGCCGCCGCCCTGGTCAATCTGCCGATACGCGAAGCGCCGCCGAGGCTCGCGGCGGCGGCGGCCTAGGCGCGCATCCCATCACCGCGCGCAGGGTGCGCGAAGCGCGATTTCCAAGAGGGGCGTACACATGAGCGGGAAAAAAGCAATCCTGGTGGTGGGCGCGGGCGACGCCACCGGCGGCGCGATTGCGCGGCGTTTCGCGCGCGAAGGCTACGTCGCCTGCGTCACTCGGCGCCAGGCGGACAAACTCGCGCCGCTGGTGGAGAGCATCGAAGCCGAAGGCGGCGCAGCGCACGCCTTCGGGTCGGATGCGCGCAAGGAGGACCAGGTCGCGGCGCTGTTCGCGCAAATCGAAACAGACATCGCGCCCATCGAGGTGGTGGTGTTCAACATCGGCGCCAATGTGCGTTTCCCGATCACCGAAACGACCGCGCGCGTGTATCACAAGGTGTGGGAGATGGGCTGCTTCGCGGGTTTTCTCGTCGGGCGCGAAGCGGCGAAGACCATGCTCCCGCGCGCGCACGGTTCTATTTTCTTTACCGGCGCGACAGCCAGCCTGCGCGGAAGCAGTGGATTTGCCGCCTTCGCCGGCGCCAAGCACGGATTGCGCGCGCTGGCGCAGAGCATGGCGCGCGAACTCGGCCCGAAAGGCATACACGTGGCGCAGATCATCGTCGACGGCGCCATCGACACCGAGTTCATCCGCGAGAATTTTCCCGCGCGCTACGCCCTCAAGGAGCGCGACGGCATCGTGGATCCCGAGGCCATCGCCGAGAGCTATTGGCAATTGCATCTGCAGCCGCGCAATGCCTGGACGCATGAACTGGATCTGCGGCCGTGGATCGAGCCCTGGTGATTCCCTCACGCTGAAGGAGGTTTGCAATGGCGAAAACCGTCGAGTTCTACTTCGATATCGGCAGTTCGTACTCCTACATCGCCTACAAGGCGCTGCCGGCGATCGCGGCGGCGCACGGCGCGCAGATCGTCTGGCGGCCGATGCTGCTCGGCGGCGTGTTCAAGGCCACCGGCAATCACAGTCCGGCCGAGATCCCGGCGAAAAGCAAATGGCTGGACCAGGACCTGCAGCGCTGGGCGGCACGCTACGGCGCCGCGTTCGAGCGCAATCCCCATTTCCCGATCAACACGATGACGCTCATGCGCGGCGCGGTCGGCATGCAAATGCGCGGGCCGGACTTTGCCAAATACCTGGAGACGATGTTCCACGCCATGTGGGCCGAACCGCGCAATCTGGGCGACCCGCAGGTACTCGCCGCGGTGCTGCGCCGGGCCGGATTCGACGACCACGCCTTTCAGTCCCTGGTGAGCGATCCGGCCGTGAAACAGCAGCTCAAGCAAAACACCGAGGAGGCCGTGGCGCGCGGGGTGTTCGGCGCCCCGACCTTCTTCGTCGGCGATGAAATGTTCTGGGGCCAGGACCGGCTCGATTTCGTCGCCGAGGCGCTGGCAAACTAGTCGTGGCGAACCAGGCAAGCGCTGCCATCGAGCGGCTGAGCAGCAGGGCCACGCGGATAGAGACGCGTTGCGGGCCGGCGTCCAGAATGGTTTGGCGCCGCTGGGGCGAAGGCCGCCCGGTGGTCCTGCTCCATGGCGGCGCCGGAAGCTGGATGCACTGGATACGCAACATCGAAGCGCTGGCGCAAACGCGCACCGTCTGGGCGCCCGACCTCCCGGGCTTCGGCGATTCGGATCTGCCCTCCGATAACCTTGACGCCGACACGCTTGCGCCCTATGTCCTGCAGGGCGCCCTGGAACTCTTGGGGGACGAGAGGTTCGACTTGGCCGGCTTCTCGTTTGGCGGCCTGGTCGCTGCCGTGATCGCGGCCGAGGCGCCCGCGACGCTGGGGCGCCTGGTGCTGGTGAGCGTAACCGGCCTGGGGCTGGTTCTGGGCAGGCCTGTGTTCCAGCCCCTGCGCGGGGTGACCGACCCGAGGCAAAGGGCCGACGCGCAACGCGCCAACCTCAACGCCCTGATGCTGCACCATCCGGCCAGCATCGACGATCTCGCCCTGGCGGTACAGGAAACGGGCGCCCCGCGCGATCGCGTGAAAAACCGCAAGGTCCTGTTTACCGACATCGTGGTCCGGCTCGCGCCGCGGTGGCGCTGCCCGGCCTATGGCATCTGGGGGCGGCAGGACGTGCTCTACCGCAAACAGTTAGACCAGCTCGCCGATCGCATCAACGCGCTGAATCTGCGCGAAAGCGCATTGCTGGAAGCGGCAGGCCATTGGCTGCAATATGAGCGCCACGAGGAATTCAATCGCCTGCTCGCGCGCTGGCTCGACACCCCGCCGGCCGCGCATCATGGCGGGCGGCAACGGTGAATCCGCGCCACGGAGATGCAGCGCCGGCCCCGGCGCAAACCGTCTAGTCCCGCTCCCACTCCAGATGCCAGCGCGTGGAAAACTTGAACCGGTTTCCCGGGTAGATGTTCATCGACACCGATAGCAGCCGTTTGCCGCGTCCGATGTAATAGCGCAGCACCTGCAGGCCGGCCGAGCCGGGTTTTACGCCGAGGATGGCGGCGATGCGCGGCTCGATCGAGACTGCGCCGATTTCCTGCTGTACTTCGACGATGCGCTCGCCATAGTAGCGCTCGACCAGGCCGTAGACCCAGACACCGCGCTTGTCGAGATGCCCGCCTATGGCCGCGTGGTCCGGGTAGACGTAGATCTGCGTATAGGAGATCAGTTGCGCCGTACCGATCAGGTAGCGGCAGGTCTCGAATTCCAGCCACGCCTGCCCGCGCTTGCAATGCAGCATAGCGGCGAGCCGGGCGCCGGCTTTCACCTGCCGCTCGGCGAGCACTTTGAGGCGCGTGCGCTTGGTATATTGGAACAGGTCGGACAGCGAGGACAGGGAGGCGACATAGCGCTGGTCGGCGGTTTTGGCTTTCACGCTGGTGCCTACACCCGGCCGGCGCGAGATCAAGCCCATGTCGGCCAGGCGGCGGAAGGCTTCGCGCACGGTATGTCGCGAAACCCTGTGGCGGTCGGATAGCTCGAACTCCGTCGGCAGCAGCGCGCCCACGCGGTACTTCCCCGCCTCGATGTCGCGGAGCAGGGTGTCGGCAAGCTGACGGTAGCGGGCAGGTGCGGCAGGGGGGCTCATCAGAACATGTAGTGTCCGCCGTTCACGTGTATCGCCTGGCCGGAGACGAAGGCGCCGGTCTCGGCGCAGAGAAACACGCAGGCCGCGGCGACCTCGTCGGTCTTGCCGAAGCGCCCGCAGGGAATTTCGCTGCGGATGCGCTCCTTGTCCTGGTGCGCGTATTGCGACCAGTCCCGAACGGTGTCGATGGCCCCGGGCACGACCGAATTGGCAGTGATGCCGTCCGGGCCGAATTCGCGCGCCAGCGCTTTCGCCAGGCCGTGCAGCCCCGCCTTGGCGGTGATGTTGTGCGCGCGCTCGGTCACCTGGCCCCAGAATCCGTCGAACCCGGAAATGTGGATGATCCGCCCCCAATTGCGCTTGCGCATGTGCGGGATGGCGTTGCGCGCCAGGTAGAACGCAGGGGAAAGATTGGTATCGAGCACCGCGTTCCAGTCTTCGGGCGAAATGTCGAGAAACGGCTGCTTGCGCCGCAGGCCGACATTCGAGATCGCGATGTCGACCGATCCGAACTCGGCCACGGTCTGCTCCACCAGCCCGGCCACCGCGTCGTGCGAAGACACATCGGCCATCAGGCCCAGCGCCCTGCCGCCGCCTTGGCGGATCTCCGCGACCACCGCGTCGACCGCATCCCGGTCGCTGTGCCCGTTGACCACGACGTTGGCTCCGCCTTCGGCCAGCGCGAGCGCAATGGCGCGCCCGATGTTGCGGCCGGAGCCGGTGACGATGGCCGTGCGGCCGGAAAACGAAACGAAACG
>JAJZUN010000227.1 GCA_021848555.1 Pseudomonadota bacterium
ACAGATATTCCCACTCGCTGCGCACGTCGACGAACACGGCGTCCGGGTGGTCGCGCAGAAATTCGAGGGTTTCTTTCGGCTGCAGGTGCTTCATCTTGCGCAGTATAGGCCAGTTGGAACGAGCCCCTTTCCCCGTGAAGCCTGTGGAGCCGTCACGAAATAGCGCAGGCGGTAATTTTGGCGGCGGGCTCGCGGGGCATCACACCAACGGCAACACCAGCCGGAAGTCGATGCGCACCGACGACTGATCCGGTACCACCGTTTGCAACGGATGGGAGGCCTCGATATTTTCCACATGCATTCTCTTGGACCGCTGACCATCGCGCAGCAACCCCAGCCTCTGCCGACTATCCCGGAATCGTGACGATCCGCAGCCCAGGCAAGTCGGCGAAGTCGCCAATGTTCAGGGTCAAAAGCGCGTAGCCATGCTCAATCGCCTGTGCAGCTATCCACAGATCGTTATAGCGTGGCCGTGGCGATCGGCCTGTCCGCCGCACGGCGGCAGCGAGAACGCCAAAGGCTGCGGCGGTATACTTGGTCACCGCCAGCGCCGGCCGTCTTTCCACCTGGCGCAGGAATGCCGCCCGTAATGCTCGTTCGGCCGGATCCGCGCAAGCCTCGACACCGAAGCTCAGCTCCCCCAGCGATATCGCCGAGGTAAAGACCGGCGCATCGCCAGCCGCATCGATCACCGCTTGGTGTTCCAACTGTCCGGCTGCTATCCCGACCCAGATGCAGCTATCGAAGATCACGCCCCCCACGGATTGCGCACTTCTTCACTAAAGGCCTCCTTGCTCTCCTTGAGCCAAGCCGCAGCCTGCTCGGGCGTGAGCATGGGCTTCAACCCCGCGAGGGCCCGCGCCGCGGTCATGGTCTGCTCGGTCGGCACAATCTGGGCAATCGTCGTGTGATTACGCTCGATTACAACCGTTTCACCCTGGCTTACAACTCTATCCAGAACTTTGCGAGTGTTTCTGGCAAGTTCGGTAGCGCTAATGGTTTGCATGGCAATTCCATCACAATATACATAACAATACGTAATATACATGATTTGTGCTTGGGCAGATCAATATCCAGCCAGACCCCAAGACATCAGGTCGCCGAGAGCCGCGCCGAGGCCCGGGCCCGGCTCGCCGGAGCGACTCCATCCGTTGTGGACGAAGCCCCGTTTACACAAAATACCGGACAGGTACCCACTAGTACGCCGACCCATAAGTTGCGTACATGCCGAGACGCGCCTACGCGCGCCGAGTGCGCGACAAAGCAGTCGGCGATGCGGGGCGTGTCGAACATAGCGAAATTTATGGGTCGGCGTACTAGGGCGTACTGGATAGGCAATTGTCGTCCGCAACCTAAGCGTAGACATGAGGTGACGAAGATTTTCTGGTGCTGGGCGAGGATGCTTCTCCGGTGGGAGGTCATGGAGGCCAGAGCCATGATGTGTTAATATGCGTTGTATGCATAACGTGTTGGAGCATTGTGATGCACAAACGAATGACGATCACGCTTGATGAAGCAGTTTATGAGGGCCTATATCGGACGGTCGGCAAACGGCGCATGAGTCAGTACATTGAGGATCTGCTTCGTCCGCTCGTGGTGGATACGTCCCTAGATGACGGGTACCGTGCGATGGCTGCCGACAAGGAACGCGAGGCTGAGGCGAAGGAATGGTGCAACGCGCTTGCCGAAGATATGGCCGATGCGGCGCGGTGAAGTGTGGTGGGTCGAGTTCGACCCGGCGGTTGGCAGTGAAATCCGCAAGACGCGACCGGCAGTGATCGTAAGCAACGACGCGGCAAACCGCAATCTCGCGCGGGTGGTGGTCGTGCCGCTGACCAGCAACACCGGACGAGTTTACCCCGGCGAGGCGGTAGTCAAGGTAGGCGGGCAGAGCAGTAAGGCGATGGCCGATCAGATCATGGCCGTCGATAAGGCGCGGCTCAATGGCCAGCTTGGCACGCTCTCCAAGGCGGACATGCTGGCCGTGGAGGATGCGATCAAGGTTCAGTTGGCCCTGCCTCGGTAACCACGTTCTTTCGTCCGACGCGCAAAGAACTGAGCCAGATGCCATGCAAAAGCGCCTTGAAAGTGGTCAAGCAGGAGCAATTCAACCTCGGCGCAGTGACCATAGCGCCACGTATTCTGAATTTGCAGTGCCTCGAAAGTGTGTCTAATGACATTATTTTCGTACACCCCCCCTCGCGAGACGATCACGAAATAGTGGCACCGCGTGGATGACATGCGCGAATTCGTGCCTCGCGTTGGTTACGCGATGCGAATTACCCAGGCTGCGCATTCGCAAGTACCCAGAGCCAGAAGTCAGCATCGCCTTTGAAAAGCGGCGCCTACATGGCAGGTTCCCTGGGTACCCCGTCACGCGCACGGTGGGCAAATCCTGCCGCGCACCAACACCTGGGTCGACGGAGAACTCTGGCACGCTACGTCGGAGGGTGAAGAGAGCGAGTTGAGGCGCGTCGATTCTAAAACGGGTGAAGTCCTGGAAACCGTCGAGATGCCACCAGGTGTAGCCATTTCGGGGCTCGAATCCGATGGCGCCGATCAGTTCTTTTGCGGAGGGGGCAGTAGCGGAAAGGTGAGAACGGTGCGCCGGCCCCGGGACATACGTGAGATACGCCGCGGTTCCGAAATCGACTTGAATTCCCAGTGAGTTTCAACTGCGTCCAAAACCAGGGGTATTCCAGTTCAACGTCGCCAGCGATCAGTGCTCGCCGTAGATCTATGGCATTCCATGGTGCTGCGGCAAATCGTCACAAATTTGATCCCACTCGGCTTTCGAGCCCACAAAAATATGCACCGATGGTTTTGCGGAAATCGGCGTATCGAGCGTACCGATACGGATACGTGCAGCTTCTGGGGTGCTCTCTCGCCAACTGAAGATGGGTGAGCCGCAGTTCTGGCAGAACATTCGGTGCACACCCGCTTCGGTACGAAAGCCTTTCAGGGATTCAGCCCCTTCGACGACAACCAAGTCTTTCGAGGCGATCGGCGCGTTCGCTGCAAACGCCGAGCCATTGGCCTTGCGGCAACGCGAACAGTGGCAGAGCACGATCGCGCCGAGGTCTCCCCGTACTTCATATTTCACAGCCCCGCATAAGCAACTTCCTTTATGCATTTATCACCTCTGCCAATACGTTAATTCGGCTGTAAGGATGTCACCAGACACCATCCGCGCATCCTGCTATAGCACCGCTCCGGCGATCCCGAATGCCTTCTCGAAGCCCAACCTCCCTGCGCGCGTGACGCTCACCGCGCGGCTATCTAGATGATGTTCCACCCATTTCAGTTCCAAGCAGCGCTTATGAATCGCGATGCCCACGGCACCCCCCAGATGATGCCGGCGCTCGCTCCAATCGATGCAGGTGCGACAGTAAGGGTGCTTGCTCATGCGCCTGACCTCTATGCCCCAGTTAGCCAATAACTTGAGGCCAGCCGGAAGGATGTGCGCCACCTCCCCGTCGACTGCCACACAGTTCTTATGGACAAGCGCGTCACAGATCGCCACCCCCAACTGGCCCGCAAGGTGGTTGTAGCAGGTGCGCCCGCGCTGCAGCTCAGGAGCGACCCGAAAGCGTGCCGCCGGGCGTGGGAATCCTGCCGCGACTACCATGACGGCCTCGAGCATTGCGCCAACTTCCGGCGAAGCAATCCGGTAATAACGGTGGCGACCCTGGCGGACGGAAACCAGCAGTCCGGACTGCTCCAGCTTGGCCAAGTGCTCGCTTGCGGTCGGGGCGGTGATGCCCGCACAGGCGGCCAACTCGCCCGCTGGCAGCGCACGCCCATCACCAAGGGCCAACAGCATGTTGGCGCGGGTTGGTTCACCGACAAGGCCGGCGATTTGAGCGACTTCTAGCGCATTCGACATATTTCTGGCAGACCTCCTGGCCGAATTGTACGCGGTCGATTTCTCCACGCTTCGGTGGTGGCCGAAGCATCTCTCGCTGTCTGTAAGTACGCTCTGGCATCGCAAGGAAACACGGAGCAAAGTTGAATGGATGACCGTCAAAGCGCTGGGGTGACGAGGTCAGCAGAGCTGCCAGAAGTGCAGCTCACTGGGCAAGGCGGGATTCTCCTGACCCTTTGCCTGGCGGTCTTGATGGTTCAAGTAGACACCTCGGTCGTCAACCTCGCCGCGCACGCCATCGGCGTCGCACTGCGAGTCCCCATGAGCACGCTGCAATGGACGGTGGACGCCTATAACCTCACATACGCCTTGCTTTTGATGTCGGGAGGCACCCTGGCAGACATTTTTGGCCGGCGCTGGATCTTCCGATGGGGGATCGGCCTCTTCACTCTGGGTTCCCTGGTTTGTGGTCTGGCGCCGAACGCAGGGACGCTGGTCCTGGGTCGGGTGGTATCAGGCACAGGGGCGGCGCTGTTACTGCCCAGCACGCTGGCCCTAATCCGCGTCATCTGGCTCGAGCCGCGGCAACGGGCGCACGCGATCGGCATCTGGGCCGGCACGAACGGTGCCGCGTTTGCGATCGGGCCACCCCTCGGGGGGTTCTTGATCTCGGTAGCCGGGTGGCGCAGCATTTTTCTCTTGGTGATCCCCCCGGGGCTGCTGGCCGCCTGGCTGGCGCGGATGCTGCCGGAATCGGCCCATCCAGAGGGACGCCGGCTGGATCTTCCGGGTCAACTGCTCGTAGGCCTAGGGCTCGGAGGGCTTACCCTGGCGGTCATTGAGCGCGGAGATTTCGCCATGTGGAGTGCCGTGCTCGGCGGCTTGTGCCTAGTCGGATTCCTATGGGTGGAAAAACGAACCGGCGAGACCGCCATGGCGCCGCCGACCCTCCTAGGCAATCGTGCTTTGACCGGAGCGATGGGTGTGGCGGCCGCCATGACCTTCGGGATGTATGGCACCGTGTTTCTCCTGCCCTTGGCATGGCTACGATCCGGCGCCTTGAGCGTGACTTGGGCAGGAACCGCGCTGCTACCCATGTCCTTGGTATTCGTCGGGTTCTCGCACAAGACCGGCGCCTGGAGCCATCGCTTCGGTGCTCGACCGCTGATGACGGGGGGCATGGCGCTCATTGGCGCAGGCATCTCGATACTGTCCTATACGCAAACCGGCCGTCCACTTTGGCTGGCTGAGACGGGGCTCGTGTTGACGGGACTCGGCATGGCACTCAACACCGGGCCGGTGCTCGCGGCGGCGGTGGCTGCCGTGCCTCCCTCCCGCGCTGGCACAGCCTCCGCGCTGGCCAATACTGCCCGGATGGTAGGAGCTACGTTTGGTGTGGCGGTGCTCGGCGCCGTCTACGACGGCGCTGGCACGGGTAATTTCGGATTCAGCCTGGCCATGCGCATCGGGGCGGGCGTGGTTTTCGTTGGCGCGCTGCTGGCGGCATGCCCTATACCTTGACGATACCCAAAGATTACCCATGGGGAGAAGGCCTTTTATTCCCCACTCAAAGAATTGCATTGGCATCGAGGCATAGGCAATATCGCTCCAACGTCCGTTTACATACGCTAGCGACAGAGCCT
>JAJZUN010000228.1 GCA_021848555.1 Pseudomonadota bacterium
TGGACTTGATTCTTCGCGCCAGCCGCATCGCCGGTCATCCGGATGCGAACGCGCGGTTCGATATCGGCATCGACGGCGGAAAAATCGCCGCGATCGCCCCGCGGCTCGAGGCAGGCGGCCGCGACATCGACCTCGGCGGCCGCTTGGTGACGCCGCCGTTTTGCGAGACGCATATTCACCTCGACAAGTCCTGCATCCTGGACCGTTGCCACAGCGAAAAGGGCACGCTGGACGAGGCGATCGCCCAAGTGACCGAGCAGAAGAAGGGGTTTAGCGCCGAGGATGTCTATCAGCGCGCGTGCAAGACGCTGGAGAAGGCGATCTCGCATGGCACGATGCACATGCGCACGCATGTCGAAGTCGACCCGGGTATCCGCCTGCGCGGCTTCGACGGGGTGATGCAGGCGATCGGCGAATACAGCTGGGCGATCGACGTGGAAGTCTGCGTGTTCCCGCAGGAAGGATTGACCAACAATCCGGGCACCGAGGCGCTGATGATCGAGTCCATGAAAAAGGGTGCGCGCGTCGTCGGCGCCGCCCCCTATATCGACACCGACTCGCGCGGGCAGATAGACCGTGTATTCCGCATCGCGCGCGAGTTCGACGCCGATATCGACATGCATCTGGATTTCGGCAGCTCCGCCGACCATCTGGACATCGACTACGTTTTCGAATTGACCGAGCGCTTCGGCTATGGCGGACGCGTGGCAGTCGGCCATGTGACCAGGCTGCTCTACCTTGCGCCGGCACAGCTCGCAGCGATCACCCAGCGGCTGGCCTCGGCCGGCGTTGCCGTGACCGTCCTGCCTTCGACCGACCTGTATCTGATGGGCCGGGACCAGGGACACGATCCCAGGCGCGGCGTGGTGCGCGCGCACGAGCTGCTGCACCACGGCGTGAATTGTTCCTTGTCCACCAACAACGTGCTGAACCCCTTTACGCCTTTCGGCGACTGCTCCCTGGTGCGCATGGCGAATCTGTATGCGAACGTCGCGCACGCGGGGGCGCGCGATTTTGCGAATTGTCTGGACATGGTGACCAAACGGCCGGCGCGGCTGCTGCGCCGCGACGATTACGGCATCGAGGTAGGCAAGTCGGCGGATCTCGTGGTCCTGGACTGCACATCTTCCGAACAAGCCGTCGCCGAACTCGCAGTACCGCTCTACGGATTCAAGCGCGGGCGGATGAGCTTTGCGCGCCAAGCGGTCGAACTGTTCCGGCCATGAGCGCCCGGGGAGATATCCTCGGGCGGGACGCGCTCGGCGCCTTCTGCCGCCACACGCACGCCCAGATCGAAGGCGCGCCCGAGGGGCCGCTGGCGGGCACCACGTTCGGCGTCAAGGATCTCTATCACGTTGCCGGCCGACGCACCGGCTTCGGCAATCCGGTATGGCTGGAGACGCACCCGCCGGCCGAGCATACGGCGATCGCGGTGCAGCGGCTGCTCGATGCCGGGGCAAGCATGGTCGGCAAGACGCATACGGATGAACTCGCATACAGCCTCAACGGCGAAAACAAGCACTACGGGACGCCGGTCAATCCGAACGCGGCCGGCCGCATTCCCGGAGGCTCGTCGAGCGGTTCGGCCGCGGCGGTCGCGGGCGGACTGGTCGATTTCGCGCTCGGCAGCGACACCGGCGGATCGGTGCGGGTGCCGGCGAGCTATTGCGGCGTCATCGGCATGCGCGTCAGCCACGGTGCGATCCCGCTGGAGGGCGCGATAGCGTTCGCGCCGAGCTATGACACGGCGGGATGGTTCGCGCGCGACGCGGCACTGTTCGAGCGTGTCGGCCGGGTGCTGCTCGGAGACTATGCGCCGGCCCAAAAGCCGGGCCGGCTGCTCGTTGCGGACGACGCCTTCGCCAGAGTCGGCGATGTCGTTACCGCCGCTCTTTGCGCGGCAGTCGGACGCGTGAGCGCGTTGCTGGGCCCGGCCGAGTCCGTGAACATAAGTGTGTCAGGCCTTGAATCCTGGATGAACGATTTCCGCATCATTCAGGCTTTTGAAATCTGGAACACGCACTGCGCCTGGGTACGCAGCCTGCAGGTGGAGCTCGGCGCGGGCATCAAGGAGCGCTTGGCGTGGGCGTCGACCATCACCGCGGCCGATGCGCAAACGGCAAGCGTGCGACGCGACGCGACCGCGCGGAGAATGGACGAATTGCTTGCGGACGATGCGGTACTCGCACTGCCGACCACGCCGGGGATTGCGCCGCTGATCGGCACGCCGCTCAAGGATCTGGAGCATTGGCGCAACCGCTGCCTTGGGCTGTTATGCATTGCCGGACATGCCGGCCTGCCTCAGATCAGCCTGCCGCTCACAACCTTGGGCGGCTGCCCCTTAGGACTGTCGCTCATTGCCGCGCGCGGCCGCGACACGATGCTGCTCGATCTCGCCAAGCAACTTGGAATCGGCCGGTAGACGGCGGGCAGCGGCGGTTTGTTTTCTCCCAGCGGGAGTGAAAATTGAGTATCTGGAGGAAGCGCATGCCGGAAATCAATATTCCAAGCGTCGTCGCCGAGCTGAGGCAAGCATTCGGGCGTTACGAGCAGGCGCTCGTGAGCAATGATGTGAGCGTTCTGGACGAATTGTTCTGGAACAGTCCGCACACCTTGCGTTACGGTGCTACCGAGAATCTGTACGGCTTTGATGAAATCGCCGCCTTCCGTAATGTGCGGTCGACACTGGGGCTGCAACGACGCTTGCTGAAAACCGTGATTACGACCTATGGCCGTGATTTCGCCACGGCCAACGCGGAATTTCAGCGCGATAACTCTGCGCACACCGGCCGCCAGAGTCAGACTTGGGTGCGCACCGAAGCCGGCTGGCGCATCGTCGCGGCACACATCAGCTTGCTCAAGGGTCCGGGGTAGCGGGTCTCGCGCGTAGCGTTCAGCATCGAGTTCAGAGCGGCGCGGGAGCCGGAGAGATTGCCGCAACGTATCCGCCGCAGGGCTCTGCATTCAACGTCCGCTTAGGGTGCATCGAGTCAAGGATCGCACCAAGTCGATGCACAGCGCCGCAATGCAGTCGGCTCTCACGCCTGCTGTTGGCGGGTGTGGCACGGCGCTTGCTTTGTTCTTTCCTCGTGAAATCAAAAACACAATGAGCGATCCATCGGTACGAGCACCTGTGTTCCGGCAATCCGCATCCGGGTTCGTCCCACGCCCCACTTAGCCACGGAGATTCTTATGTACTGTTCGTTCCTATTGAAACGCGCCACGCTCGCGCTCGCGTCAGCGCTGCTGCTGGCCGCGCTGCCGGCCGGCGCACAAACCACGCTGCGCATCGGCATGACCGCAGCCGACATTCCCGCGACCACCAGCCAGCCAGACAGCGGCTTCGAAGGCAATCGTTTCACCGGGCTCACGCTGTTCGATGCGCTCACCATGTGGGACCTCTCTTCGGCCGACAAGCCCAGCGTGGTCATCCCCGGTCTTGCCGAGAGCTGGACGGTGGACGCCAAAGACAAGACCAAGTGGGTGTTCAAGCTGCGCAAAGGCGTGAAGTTCCACGACGGCACCGCCTTCAACGCCGATGCGGCGATCTTCAACTTCGAGAAAGTGCTCGACAAGTCGAAGCCGCAGTACGACGTGCGCCTGGTCGCGCAAACGCTGCCGCGCATGCCGACCTTGAAGGGCGCGACCAAGATCGACGATTACACCATCGCCATCGAGACCAGCGAGCCGGATGCGTTCCTGCCGATCAACCTCACCAACTTGTTCATCGCCAGCCCCGCGGCCTGGGCGAAGGCCAGGAGCTGGACCGAGTTCGCCAAAGCACCCGTAGGCAGCGGCCCGTGGAAGTTCGTGCGCCTGGTGCCGCGCGAGCGGCTTGAACTTGAGAAGAACGCCGGCTACTGGAACAAAAACCGCGTGCCGAAGACCGACCGCATGGTGCTGATGCCCATGCCCGAGCCGAACACGCGCGTCGCCGCGCTGCTCTCGGGCCAAGTGGACTGGATCGAGGCCCCGCCGGCCGACGCCATTCCGCAGCTGCGCTCCAAGGGTTTTCAGATCACGTCGAATGCTTACCCGCACACCTGGCCGTGGCAGCTCGACGTCGCGCCTGGCTCGCCGCTTGCCGACAAGCGCGTGCGCCAGGCGCTGCAGCTAGGCGTCGACCGCGAAGGCCTGCGCCGCCTGCTCGGATTCAACGCCGTCCCCGCCAAAGGCGCGGTGTTCGAGGACCATCCCTGGTTCGGCAAGCCGAAGTTCGAAGTGAAATACGATCCGGTCACGGCCAGGAAACTGCTCGCCGATGCCGGCTACGGACCCGGCAAGCCGCTGAGGTTCAAGGTGCAGATCTCCGCTTCAGGCTCCGGCCAGATGCAGCCGATCGCGATGAACGAGTACATCCAGCAGCAGCTGAAGGAGCTCGGCGTCGAAGTCGAGTTCGACGTGATCGTGTGGGAGACGCTGTTTAACAACTGGCGCCTGGGCGCGAAGGACCCGGCCGCCCGCGGCGCGCACGCGATCAATGTGTCCTTCTCCTGGCAGGATCCGTTCTTCGGCTTCGCGCGTTTCTACGACAGTCGCATGGTCGCACCGCGCTCGGTCAACTGGGGCTGGATCCAGGATCCGGAAATGGACAAGCTGGTAGCCAAGGCGCGTGGCTCGTTCGACGCCAAAGCGCGCGACATCGCCCTGTCGAAACTGCACGAGCGCGCCGTCGAAGAGTCGTACTTCCTGTTCTGGGTGCACGACGTCGGACCGCGCGCGCTGTCGCCCAAGGTGAAGGGCTTCGTGCAGGCGAAAAACTGGTTCCAGGATTTCTCCACGGTTTCGATGCTATAGACGGGACTGGCGCAACCGCCCGCAGCCTGAGTCTGCGGGCGGCTTGGTCCTGATACAGAATGTTCTTCTATCTGCTCAAACGGCTCGCCCTGGTCATTCCGATCGCGCTATCGGTGACCGTCGTCTGCTTCTCGCTGGTCTACATCGCGCCCGGCGACCCGCTGTCGGCGATCCTGCCCTCCGACGCTTCGATCGAACTGATCGACAAGCTGAAAAAAGACTACGGCCTGGACAAGCCGATCCCGGTGCAGTACGCGATCTGGCTGGGCCGCGCGGTGCAGGGCGATCTCGGCACCTCGATCGCCACCGGCCGCCCGGTCAACGCCGAGCTCGGCCGCGCCATTTTCAACACGCTGATCCTGGCTCTGTTCGGCTCGCTCATCGGCTTCTCCCTCGGCCTCGCCTTCGGTACCGTCGCCGGCTATCGACAGGGCACCTGGATCGACAAGGGCGTCACCGCGCTCGCGGTGGCGGGCGTGTCGGTGCCGCACTACTGGCTCGGCATGGTGCTGGTGATCGTCTTCTCCGTGTACTTCAATTTGCTCCCGGTCATGGGCGCCGGCCCCGGCGGCGACTGGGTGTGGGACGCAGAGCACCTGAAGTACGTGGTGTTGCCGGCGATCACCATCTCGGTGATTCCGACGGCGATCGTCACGCGTACGGTGCGCGCGCTGGTGGCCGACATC
>JAJZUN010000229.1 GCA_021848555.1 Pseudomonadota bacterium
GCTATCGGCACCTTCCCCGGCTGCGCGACCCAGGTGCCGTCGCAGCCGTCGGTCACTTCGCGCAGCTTGTCTTCGCGCACCTTGGCCATTGCCGCCTCGTTCGCGGCGGGATCGTTCTTGATCGGAATTTGCGCCGCCATGCCGCCCATTGCGGGGGCATGGCGGTGATGGCAGGTCTTCACCAGCAGCAGCGCATAGGCGCGCATGAACCGCGCGGTCATCCTGACGTGGACGCGGTCGGCAAGGCAGAAATCCTTGTGCGAACGGAATTTCTTGATGCAGGAAAACATGTAGTCCCAGCGGCCTATGTTCAGGCCGGCGGAGTGCTCGCGCAATTCCCACAGTATCTCGTCCATTTCGAACGCGGCGAGCACGGTCTCGATCAGCACGGTTCCACGGATCGAACCCTGCGGCACGTCGAGCTCGTATTGCGCCATCACGAACACGTCGTTCCACAGCCTCGCCTCGAGGTGCGACTCCAGCTTGGGCAGGTAGAAATACGGGCCGCTGCCGCGCTTCAGCAGTTCCTTGGCGTTGTGGAAAAAATAGAGGCCGAAATCGAAAATGCTGCCGGAGACCTGCTTGCCGTCGATCAGCATGTGTTTCTCGTTCAGGTGCCAGCCGCGCGGCCGCGCCATCAGCACCGCAGTCTTGTCGTTCAACTGGTATTTCTTCCCGCCCTGATCCAGGGTGATGCGGCGGCGCACCGCATCGCGCAGGTTGATCTGCCCGTCGATCATGTTGTGCCAGGTCGGGGTGTCGGCGTCCTCGAAGTCGGCCATGAATACGGACGCGCCGCAGTTGAGCGCGTTGATCACCATTTTGCGGTCGGTCGGGCCGGTGATTTCGACCCTGCGGTCCAGCATGTCCGCGGGCTGCGGCGCGATGGTCCAGTCTGCGCCGCGGATCTGCGCCGTTTCCGGCAGGAAATCCGGCATCTTGCCGGCGTCGAAATCCTTCTGCCGCGCGGCGCGCGCGGCCAGCAGTTCCTGGCGGCGCGCTTCGAACTTGCGGCACAGCTTGGCCACGAAGGCGACAGCCTCCGGAGTGAGGATCTGCGCGAATTCGGCGTTGATCGGGCCGTGGATTTCCACGCCACCGGGAAATTTCTCGCTCATAGCTTGAACTCCAGTTTGTCGGTTGCAGGGAAAAAAAGCTGGCCATTCTATTGCCCTGCCCCGCAGCTACGCAATATTAGTGAAGTTGCGTGTGACAAAACCGGAAAAAACCTGCCGCAGCAGGCGCCTGGCGGCGGGTGACGCGCCCCGCCTCAGGCGGCCTCGTCGGCTCCGCCCTTGGCTTCCAATCCCAGCTCGGCGATCTTGCGCGTAATAGTGTTGCGCCCCATACCGAGCAGGTTGGCCGCCTCGATGCGTCTGCCCCCGGTGCGCGCAAGCGCCTTGCCTATCAGCGCCGTTTCGAATGCCTGCGCGAATTTGTCCAGGATGGCGGTCTCGCCGCGCCCGAAAGCGCGCTCGACCTCGCGCTCCAACGCGCTAACCCAGTCCGATTCCGGCAGGCCGCCTCCACCGAGCTTCAGCTCTGCCGGCAGGTCGGCGACTTCTATGGTCTGCATCGGCGCCATCACGGTCAACCAGTGGCACAGGTTTTCCAGCTGCCGCACATTGCCGGGGAAGTCCTGCAGAGCGAGGTATTCCATCGCCTGCGCCGACAGGCGCTTGCCCTCCGCGCCCAGTTCCCGGGCACTCTTGGCGAGGAAGTGCTTGGCCAGCAGCGCAATGTCCTCGCGCCGCTCGCGCAGGCTGGGCAGGCGCAGCCGGATCACATTGAGCCGATGAAACAGGTCTTCACGGAACAGGCCCTGGCGCACGCGCTCCTCGAGATCCTGATGGGTTGCCGCGATCACCCTCACATTGGCCTTGATCGGCTGGTGACCGCCGACACGGTAGAACTGGCCGTCGGAGAGCACGCGCAGCAGGCGAGTCTGCAATTCCGCCGGCATGTCGCCGATTTCGTCGAGGAACAGCGTGCCGCCCTCGGCCTGTTCGAAGCGGCCGCGGCGCATGGCCTGGGCGCCGGTGAATGCGCCGCGCTCGTGACCGAACAATTCCGATTCGAGCAAATCCTTGGGCATCGCCGCCGTGTTGATGGCGACGAAGGGCTTTGCCGCACGACTGGAATGGCGATGCAGCGCCAGCGCCACCAGTTCCTTGCCGGTGCCGGACTCGCCGGTAATCAGGACGGTTGCGTTGGACTGCGACAACCTGCCGATCGCCCGAAACACCTCTTGCATCGAGGGCGCCTGCCCCAGAATCTCGGGCGTAACCTCGCGCGCCACTTCGCCCTCGGCTTCGCGCATGCTCTCGCCTATGGCGCGGCGTATCAGCTCCACCACCTGATCCACGTCGAACGGCTTGGGCAGATACTCGAACGCACCGCCTTGAAAAGCCGCCACCGCCGACTCGAGGTCCGAATAGGCGGTCATGATGATGATCGGAACCCCGGGATGGCGTTGCTTCACCTGTTGCAGCAAATCCAGGCCCGAGGCCCCGGGCATGCGGATGTCCGACACCAGCACCTGGGGCGTGCCCCGTTCCAGTGCATCCAGCGCCTCCTGCGCATTGGAGAAAGTCTTGTAGGGTATGCCCTCGCGCGCCAAGGCCTTTTCAAACACCCAGCGTATCGAGCGGTCGTCGTCTATGATCCAGACTGGTTTCATATTTTGATGGTGAGCAGGGAACAACGGGAAACGGCAGGCGCGGGGCAGCCCCGCTCCCAGCCATCACTCATCGTCCATTGCCCATTTACTCCAGTGGCAGCATGATCGTAAAGCAGGTACGGCCTGGCTCGCTATCGCACGCTATCGTGCCATGGTGATGCTGCACGAAAGTTTGCGACAGCGTCAGTCCCAGTCCGCTACCGCCGTCGCGGCCCGACACCAGAGGATAGAAAATCCGCTCGCGCAGTTCCTCCGGAATTCCCGGGCCGTTGTCTACCACTTGCAATTCTAATGCCAGCTTGTAGCGCTGCTTGGCCAACGTCACCTGGCGCGCCGCGCGCGTACGGAACTCGATCCTCCCTTTGCCGCCCAGCGCCTGGGCCGCGTTGCGCACGATATTGAGCACCGCCTGGATCAATTGCTCCTTGTCGCCATGCAGATCGGGCAGGCTGGCGTCGTAGTCGCGCTCGATCCGTATGCCTTCGGGGAACTCGGCCAGCACCAGGCTGCGGACCCGTTCCAGCACTTCGTGGATATTCAGCGGCCCGACCTGCGGCGGGCGGTGCGGCGTGAGCAGCCGGTCCATCAGCGCCTGCAGCCGGTCGGCTTCCTTGATGATCACCTGGGTGTATTCGCGCAGTTCGGGCCGTTCCAGTTCGCGCTCCAGCAGCTGCGCCGATCCGCGCAAGCCCCCGAGGGGGTTTCGGATCTCGTGCGCAAGGTTGCGGATGAGCTCCCGGTTTGCCTGTTGCTGGTCCATCTGCCGCTGCTCGCGCGCGAGCTTGAGCTGCTGATCCATGGGGCGAAATTCGATCAGGAAGCTCGCGGCGCCGGTCTCGGTCGGGGTGATCAGGCAGTTCAGGTGCAGGCTCGCCTGCCCCGGGCGCGTGAGAGTCAGGTCGCGACCGGTATAGCTCCAGTGATGCCCCAGCACGTCGTCGAGTCCGGTCATGAGCTCGGCCGAATCGATGAACAGTTGCGCCAAAGGATGGCCGGCGACGTTCTTCAGGCTGAATGCGAACAAATCCTCGGCGGCCGGGTTCGCATAGACGATGCACAGGTCGTCGTCCGCCAGGATGACCGGGGTGGCGAGCAGATCGAGGCCGGAAAAAGGGCTGAGAGCCATGTCGGGTCAGTGCGAAGCAGATAACGCAAGCCCGGCCGCGCTAGTGCTGCGCCGGCGAAAACGCGGCCTACTTGACGTTGCTGAGCTCTTTCTTTAGCGCCGCAACGTTCTTTTCGTGCCGTTCCACCTCGTCCTTGTACTTCTGCAGCCGGTCAAGAACCCGCTGGTAATTCTTCTCGTCGCCGGTCCGTATCGATTCCTGCTGGGTCAGTTCCGCCTTGGCCTGCGCCAGCGCTTTTTGCTCGCCCGCAAGCTCTTCCTCCAGTATCCGGCGCCGGCCGTCGTCCCGCGCTCTCTGAGTGGCCGGGTCCACTTTGGGGAAACCCGGGGGCGATGGCGTTGCCGCGGCGCCGCGAGCAGGCTGGATCGCCGGAACCACCGAAATCTCCCGCATCACCACCGTGCAGTTCTTGCCCTTGGTCTCTTCCTTCATGTTGGTATAGGTGGCGCGGCCGTTCGCGTCCAGGCACTTGAACGTGTCCCCCCATGCCGGCAACGCTAGCACCCACATGAGCGGGCCCGCCAACGCTGAATACCGGATGATGCTGCGCGCCATATTCCCAGAACCATTGAGACAGAAGTTTAAGTCTATGCCAATATCAGGCTGATTTCAAATCGCTTTTGGCCGTGGCCTGGCATGGTCCAGCTGCTCCATGCCGCACGCTGCCTGATTCGAGGATAAAAAAAGGCGGGATACAACCCGCCTTTTTTCGTAAGCCCGCCGGCTCAGCTGCTGTAGTACATGTCGAACTCGAGCGGATGGGTGGTCATGCGGAACCGGGTGACCTCTTCCTGCTTCAGCGCGATGTAGGCATCGAGCATCGCCTCGGAGAACACGCCGCCGCGGGTCAGGAACTCGTGGTCCTTGTCCAGGTGCTCCAGCGCCATTTCCAGCGAAGAACACACGTTCGGCACTTTTTTCGCCTGCGAGGCCGGCAGATCGTACAAGTTCTTGTCGATCGGATCACCAGGGTGGATTTTGTTCTGCACCCCGTCCAGGCCGGCCATCAGCATCGCGGCGAAAGCGAGGTAGGGATTGGCGGTCGGGTCGGGGAAACGCACTTCAACGCGGCGCCCCTTGGGATTGGTGGCGTAGGGAATGCGGCAGGCAGCCGAGCGGTTGCGCGACGAATAGGCAAGGTTGATCGGCGCCTCGAAGCCGGGCACCAGGCGCTTGTACGAGTTGGTGCCGGGGTTGGTGATGGCGTTCAGGGCCTTGGCGTGCTTGATGATGCCGCCGATGTAGTGCAGGGCGAAATCGGACAGGCCGGCGTACTTGTTGCCCGCGAACATGTTTTCGCCGCCCTTCCAGACGGACTGGTGCACGTGCATGCCGGAGCCATTGTCGCCGACCACGGGCTTGGGCATGAAGGTGGCGGTCTTGCCATACGAATGGGCCACGTTCCATACCGTGTATTTGAGTATCTGCAGCCAGTCGGCGCGCTTCACCAGTTTCTCGAACATGGTGCCGATTTCGCACTGCCCCGGCGCCGCGACTTCGTGGTGATGAACCTCGACCTCCACGCCCTGCGCCTCCATCGCCAGGCACATGGCATTGCGCATGTCCTGCAGCGTGTCCACGGGCGGCACCGGGAAGTAACCGCCTTTCACCGGCGCGCGGTGCGCCATGTTGCCGCCTTCATATTCCTTGCCCGTG
>JAJZUN010000230.1 GCA_021848555.1 Pseudomonadota bacterium
GCCAGCAGGGCAGCGCGCTCGCCCTGCCGTTCGCGCCGGGAAGCTTCGACGGGGCCTACATGTTCCATGTCGGCATGAACATCGAAGACAAAGCGAGGCTGTTTCGCGAAGTGCGGCGGGTGTTGACCCCTTCCGGCGCATTCGGAATCTACGACGTGATGCGCCTCGCCGCCGGGGATCTGCACTATCCGGTGCCCTGGAGCAGCAGTGCCGAAGTGAGCTTTGTCGAGGATGCCGCGCGCTATAGAGAACTGCTGATTGCCGCAGGCTTCGAGGTGATCAAAGAGCGCAACCGCCGCGATTTCGCGCTCGAGGTGTTCGCGCAGATGAAGGCGCGTGGCGCGGCCGGCGCACCGGCGCCGCTGGGACTGCACATCGTCATGGGGGCGAGCGCGGGCCAGAAGGTGAAGAACATGATGGGCGACATCGGCGCCGGCCTGATTGCGCCGACCGAACTGGTCTGCCGGGTGGCGAACTAGGCGGACAGTTTAGCCCGCGGAAATCCGCGGCAGCGTCAGCACCGCCTCCAGCCCGCCTTCGGCGCGGTTGCGCAGCACCAGGTCTCCTCCGTGCGCGCGCGCGATGTTGCGCGCAATCCCCAGACCCAGCCCGGTGCCGCCGGTGTCGCGATTGCGCGAGGCCTCGCCGCGGAAAAACGGCTCGAACGCCTGTTCCAGTTCCGCCGCCGGCATGCCGGGCCCATGGTCCAGCACCCTAAGCGTCAGGCGATCGGGCGCGTCCTCGACCACGATGTTCGCGCGCTTGCCGTAGCGGATCGCATTGTCGACGAGGTTGCTCAAGCAGCGCCGCAGCGCGAGCGGCCGGCCGGGGTAGGGCAGCGCGACACGGCCTTCGATTTCAACCCTGCTTCCGGTATCCTGGTAGTCGGCCTGCAGGCTTTCGAGCAGCGCCATGGCGTCGATGCGCTGCACCGCCTCGCTGGTGCTCGCGTCGCGCATGAAATCCAGCGTCTGCGTGACCATGGCCTCCATTTCTTCGAGGTCCCTGGCGAACTTCGCCCGCAGTCCCTCATCCTCCAGCATTTCTGTTCGCAGGCGCAGCCGCGTGATCGGCGTCTTCAGATCGTGGGACATGGCCGTGAATATGCGCGTGCGATCCGCGATGAAGCGCGCGAGGCGCCGTTGCATGGTGTTGAACGCGCGCGCTGCGCGCTGCGCTTCGCTCGGCCCGGTTTCCGGCAGGGGCGGGCGGTTGATGTCTTCGCCCAGCTTTTCCGCGGCCGTCGCCAGCTGCGCAAGCGGGCCCGTCACCCAGCGCACCGCCACCAGCGAAACCACGATCACGGTCACCAGCAGGATGAGCAGCGTCGCGGCCAGCCGCAGCGACATGTCTATGGCCTGGGGCGAAACATGGGAGTCGAAAGTAACCCAGGTTCCGTCGCGCAGCGCGACTTGAACCGTGAAAAACACCCCTGCCGCAGGCAAGCCCGGACCCATGCCGCGCCCCCAGCCGCCGCCCCGGCCCTGCATCATGGGCATCTCCGCCGGCGGACCGCCGCGCAGCCCGGGGCGCAGGCTCGCCGGAGCGGTGTCCGACCGCAGCACGATCACTTTTGCGTTCTCGCCCAAGGCGTAGCGCAGCACGGTGCTGAACATGGTCTGCGGAAAATCGCCTTCGGCGGACTCCTGCTCCTTGGTCAGCGGGGGGCGGTCCAGCGACACCGCCAGCGGCCGTGTGTTGAACACGGCCGCGACTCTGTGGCGCTCCGCGGCGGGAAGCGAATCGAGCAGCTTGACGATATCGGCGATCTGCTGCGCCAGGCGCATGCCGCCCGCGCGGTAGAGCAACTGGCCGCGTTCCGCGAGGTTGATATAGGCGGTGGCAAGCTGGGCGAGCAGCAAGCCGCCCAGCAGGATCAGGACCAGCCGTCCGAACAGGCTGCGCGGCGCGAGGCGCACTAGCGCTCCACCTCGACCGGCACGGCGAGCACATAGCCTTCGCCGCGCACCGTCTTGATGATCTGCGGGTCGGCCGGATCGTCGCCCAGGCGTTGGCGCAGCCGGCTGACCTGGACGTCGATGCTGCGGTCCATCGGGTCGGCCTCGCGGCCCTTGGACAGCAGCATCAGCTGGTCGCGCGTGAGCACATGGTTCGGATGGCTCAGAAAAATCCGCAGCAGCTGGTATTCGTTGCCGGAGAGCGAAGTCACCACGCCCTCGGGCGACACCAGGTGGCGCGCCACCGTGTCCAGCTGCCAGCCCGCGAACGCGATTCCGCGGGCGTCATCGGCGCGCAGGTTGCGCGGCAGGCTGCGCGCGCGCCGCAGCACGCTCTTGATGCGCGCCAGCAACTCCCTCGGGCTGAACGGCTTGGCGAGGTAGTCGTCCGCACCCATCTCGAGTCCGACGATGCGGTCGGTTTCGTCGCCGCGGGCGGTGAGCATGATCACCGGTGTGTCGGATTCGACGCGCAGCTTGCGGCACAGCGTCAGCCCGTCGTCGCCCGGCAACATCAGGTCGAGCACGATCAAATCCACTTTGCCGCGCGCAAGCGCCGTCCACATCGCCTTGCCGTCGGCGACCAGGCCGACCTGATAGCCGTTCTTGCGCAGGTACTCTCCGAGCAGGCTGCGGATTTCGGCATCGTCGTCGACGATCAGGATGTGGTCAGGACTGTCCATGTCGGCATTTTCGACTGTCGGCGCGCAAGCGGCGGAGGGGATTTGTAACGTAGTGTATCAAGCCCGGTCTAGCGGCGCGGGAGCGTACAAATCCGGAACAGATGGCTTACATCCGCATGGTGCAATGGGAACCGATGCGGCGGGCCATGGATGGCCGGCTGCAGAGCGAACAACCTCATCAAACGGAGATTCATCATGAAACGCGTAACGAAAATTGCAATCGGCGCTGTCGCCGCTTTATCGCTGGGGCTGGCTGCAGCTGCAGTCAGCGCGCATCCTCACGGTTATGGACCGGAATGGGGAATGGGACAAGGCCCCGGATACGGCGCCGGCATGGGACCGGGAATGGGGCACATGGGCCGCGGGACTATGGGGCCGGGGATGGGGCCGCAGGCGTGGGGCAATCCGAGCGCCATGGCCGATGCGCGCAATGCCTATTTCAAATCGGAACTGAAGATCACACCCGCTCAGGAATCGGCGTGGCAAGCCTATGCCGACCAGACGAAGCAGCAGGTCGAAGCGATGCAGGCGCTGCGGAGCAGCGTGCAGGGCAGCGCGCAGGCGACGGCGCCCGAGCGCCTCGAGCAGCGCAATCAGGTCATGAAACAGCGCCAGGAGCAGATGGAGAAAGCGACGGCTGCGTTCAAACAGCTCTACGCGGTGCTGAGCCCGGAACAGAAAGCGCTGGCCGACCAGCGCATCGGCTACGGCATGATGGGCGGCAGGGGGATGGCGTTTAACCGACCCGGCAGGTAAGCTGCGTCAGCTATCCTGGGGGCGGGGTAACCCGCCCTTTTTTTGATCCCCTCTTTGGTTATTCATGGGCCTTTCCCGGCGATTTTCAAATCGGTTGTTGTCACTCGCACTCGGTCTGGCGGTTCTGGCTGCAATCGTGTTTCTGCTGGCGCGCAACGGGCCGCTTGCGCCGGTCAGGGTGACGCAGGCCAGTGTCGAACTGGGAACACTGGCGCCGAAAATATTCGGCATCGGCACGGTCGAGGCGCGCCGCAGCTATCTGGTCGGCCCGACCGTGGCGAGCAGGGTGACCAGGGTGCTGGTCGACCAGGGCGATCGGGTGCGGGCCGGCCAGTTGCTCGCCGAGATGGATCCGGTCGACCTCGACGAGCGCATGGCCAGCGCCGCGAATGCCCAGGAGCGCGCCGCCAGCAGCGCGCAATCGGCGGCGGCGCTGGTGCGCGAGGCGAAAAGCCGCAATGAGCTGGCAGGAGCAAGCGCAAGGCGCTATGCCGATCTGCGGCGGAAAGGGTTCGTCAGCCAGGAAGCAGCGGATGCCAAACAGCACGAGGCCAACGCCGCGCGTGCGGCGCTGGAAGCCGCAGAGTCGCAACTTGCGGCGGCGCGCAAGGATCAGGCGCGATTCGGCGCGGATCGCGCCGGTGTCGGCAAGCAGCGCGCGCAGTACCGGCTGCTGAGCCCCGTCGACGGTCTGATTTCCGCGCGCGATGCCGAGCCGGGCTCGACCGTGGTGGCGGGCCAGGCAGTGCTGCGCCTGATCGACCCGGCGAGCCTCTGGGTCAGGGCGCGCATCGATCAGGGACGGGCGGCCGGCATAGCCATCGGCCAGCCGGTGAGCATCGTCCTGCGCTCGCGTCCCGGACAGCCGCTGCCGGGCAAGGTGGCGCGCATCGAGGTCGGCAGCGACAGCGTCACCGAAGAGCGCATGATCAACATCGCGTTCGACGCGCCGCCGGCCGGTCTTTCCAGCGGCGAACTGGCCGAAGTGACCATCGCTCTGCCGGTCATAGAGCAGGCGCTGTATCTGCCCGCGGCAGCCCTCAGGCATGTCAAGGGCCAGGCCGGCGTATGGCGCATCGCCGGGGGCAGGGTGGCGTTCGCACCGGTGCGCAGCGGCGTGCGCACGCTGGAGGGGCAGATTCAGGTGCTCGAAGGTCTGGCGCGGGGCGATGCGGTGGTGCTGCACGCCTTGCAGGAAATGCGCGCAGACGAAAGGGTGCGGATCGTCGAGAACCTGAAATGATCAGCCTGGCCGGGCGCGACATACTCCATTCGTGGGGCAAGTATGTATTCACCGGCGTGGGACTCGGGCTGCTGATCGGCGTCACGCTGTCGATGGCGGGGATCTACCGCGGCATGGTGGACGATGCCAAGGCGCTGCTGGTCAACAGCGGCGCCGACCTGTGGGTGGTGCAGCGCGATACGCTCGGACCTTACGCCGAGCCCTCCACCCTGCACGACGACATCTGGCGCGGGATCCTGGGCATGCCCGGCGTGGCCGAGACCGGCAACGTAACCTATCTGACCATGCAGGCGCTGCACGGCGGGCGCGACGTGCGGGTGATGGTGGTCGGTTTCGAGCCCGGGCATTCCGGCGAACCCGCCTCCCTGATCGCCGGCAGGCCGCTGACTCGTTCGCATTACGAGGCCATCGCCGACGTGAACAGCGGATTCGAACTCGGCGACCGCATCCGGATACGGCGCCACGAATACACCGTGGTCGGGCTGACGCGGCGCATGGTGTCCTCCAGCGGCGATCCCATGGTGTTCATTCCGCTCAAGGACGCGCAGGAAGCGCAGTTTCTCAAGGACAACGACGCCGTGCTCAACGACCGCGCGCGCACCGCGGCCAATCCGGGTCTGAACCGGCCGGGAATTCCAGGGCTGCTCGAGGCCATCACCGACAGCCAGTCGGCCAATCACAACGTCAATACGGTGCTGGTGCGCATCGCGCCCGGCTGGGACGACGAAGAGGTGGCGGGCGGAATCCGCCGCTGGAAGCGGCTGCAGGCCTACACGCGCAGCCAGATGGAAGAGATACTGATAACGAAGCTGC
>JAJZUN010000231.1:0-3929 GCA_021848555.1 Pseudomonadota bacterium
GCCGTGCGCCTGCCTCATTGCCCGTGCTGCGGGAGAACCAATCAATGAACATATCTTTATTGACGCAGTAAGATTAACTCATGGAGGTAAGCCCCCAGCCATGCCGGGGGACTACCAGGGTTCGACCTATGTGACGGTCGCAGTGATGCTCCGAATCTTCGCCAAAAGACACAGGACTCTTTATGACGGCCAATACCAGTCAGCCGGCGTCAGCAGCATTCAGAAACTCGCGCACAACCTCGATCTGATCGCGCGAAGCCAGCGCCGGAGCATGGCCGACTCCGTTGAACTCGACGACCTTCACGTTTGGCTTGCGCTGTTGCATTTCCCCGGCGGTCCTCTGCGGCAGCACTTCGGACTCCGCACCGCGCAACACCAGCACCGGGCAACGCAAAGCGTCCCAGGTAGCCCACAGGTCGATGCCACGCATGAACTGCGGGCCGATCGGCATCTCGGGATCGAGATGCGGCGGCAAGCCGCGGCTGATCGCCGGGTCGTAGCGCAGGCGATAGCTGCCGTCAGCTTCGCGCCCTGCCGCGTGGCGTGCAAGGTGCTGCCAGTATGCATCGTCGAGCTGTCCGAAGCCATTGCATGCCCTGCGTACATAGCGTTCGACCTCGTCGTGACTGGCGAAGCGCGTCTCACTGCCGACATGGCCCTTGAGGCTGATCAGTGCGCCCCACGGCACGAAAGGGCCGACATCGTTCAGCACCAAACGGCGGATAGGCGAGCCGGGCTTGGCGGCTAACAGCATGCCGATCAGGCCTCCCATTGAAGTGCCGATCCAGTCGAGCTTGACCACCGAACGGCTCCGGTCCAGGCGGGCACGCAAGCTTTGCAGCAGGCCGCCGGCGACCGGCGTGGTGACGCGGGCGATCAACGACGCCGCATCGCTAAGATAGGTGGAAAAACTATAGCCCGACTTGTCGGCGAGCCAGTCGCTGTCCCCGCGACCGACGACGTCCATGCAGATCACGCGGTGGTCCGCTTCCAGTGCAGCGGCGAGACGGTCGAAGTCGCGGCTGTTGCGCGACAGGCCGTGCACGCAGAACACAATGTGCGGATTGCGCGCATCGCCCCACTCCGTGTAGGCGATGCGATGGAAACCGTCCGGACCGAGGCTGAGGAAGCTCTGTTGCGTCAGGGACATGAGTGGGCACGGACTAAGTGGCTGCGCACGGGCGAACGGCGGGCGGTTTCTGCACGAAAAGTGGCGAGAGTTTACCCTATTCCTTGCTACAGGCGAGAGTGAACGACGTCTCTTCCATGTCAGATCGGATTGAACATCGTTCCGGACATGTTTCGACAGCCCGCACTAATGCAGATCGTCTGGCGAGTAGCGGGCGGTCAGGATGCGCAACGCCGCGAGAGTGATGATCACGGCGAGGGCGAGCAGAACTTTTTGCGGCGCGTATTCGCGAAACCACAGTCCCATCAGCTCGCCGATCAGCATCACCAGCGCCGTATCAATGATGAACGTCACCCGCACCCGGCCGAGCGCAAGATAGGCTTGCAGGGTGCGGATAACTTCGAGGAGCGCGAGCAGCAGCAGACCGCTGAGAACGGCCTGTTCGGCGCCCTTGCCCCAGTTTCCGCCGAAGGCCTCGCCGGCGGCGACCGCCATGTTGTAGCCGCCGGCGGCCAGCCAGACGCAAAATACGGCGATCAACGCTCCGGTGAGGAACCGGAGCAGGGCCGGATACGCTACGTCGATGACGAGGTGCGTCGAACGCCCCGTTGAACGATCGGCGAACAGGTCGTACTGTGGATTGCGCATGAGAGCGATCCTGGTGAGGATCGCATGCATCTTATGCCGCGCGCGTGACAGGAGCGTGACGCCGTGGATAATCCTCACCCCGCAGGGATTGCTCCCGGGAAATCTCTTCGAGCGGCGGTGCGCGCGCTGGCCTTCCAGGCGATTGGAATTCTCTACCGTTGCGAGCAGACGCGCCCGCCGTACGCCGTGGCTACGCCGCCTGCAGACCGAGCTTGCGTCGAACCATGATCCGATCCCGGCTGAAACTCGCGGCACACCAGCGGGCGGTTTCGATAGACGCTGCAATGCGCGCGGCGTCCGATCTCACCCGCGAGCGCGGCGCAGCGGCTGCCGTGGCGCAGCATGCGCCTGCGGCCGAAATCGATCAGTTCGTCCGGAATGCCTGCGCCGTCGCCATCGCCGATGAACACCGGCCAGGAATCCGAATAGGCGCAGCATGCGCCGCAGGAGATGCGGTCAATGGCCACCAGGGCCCCGCAATTTTTATGCGCTGACCGGTTGCGATCGAACCGACTTCGCCGGCTTGCGCAGGGCTTCCCGCGTCCGCCGGTAGGAAAGCAGCAGCACATATTCCGCGAGGTGTGCCCCGGCTTGCAGCTGGGTGAGCTCCGCCTCGTAGACTTCCCTCACGAGCGCGAACTCATACCCGGTTTCATTTACGAGCGCCTTCATTGCCTTCAGGTGCAGGGCTTCTTGATCAGGATTATCGTAGAGTTGCCGCATATGGAAATTCCTTGGGAGTGTTGTCTGCGCTACTGCCGCCGCGTTGGTTGTGTCCGCGTGCGGCAGCTCTTGAGCAGCGCGAATGAAACGATAACAACAGTTGGGATTATATTGTGCACTCAGGAATAACATCAACCAGCTCATAAGTTTTGGAATGATGCGCCCCATGGAACCATTTGATTATTGGCAGCAACGAAGCAAGAGTTGGGCCAATAATAGCGTCCGGATTCGGCCGTTCACCGCCGTGATTCGATAGGATTATCGGGAGCGCCCAGTCTCCTTTGCGGGACGGGACGCGCACGCTGTCACATAAGCGTCACAAAGATGTCATGTTGTCCGATTAGGATTTTCCCCAATGAATATACCGATCATCGGAGCGGCTCGACGCGGCAGATGCCCGGAACCCCGCCCAAGTTTCCACCGTGCGGCGCTGGTCCATTGAACCGCGTACGGTATTGAGATCGATCCCGTCGTGCTGCAATGCCTTGGGGTGAGTCGCGGAGTCCTCGGCGCGACGCTCGCGCGTGATACCGGAGTGAAATATTTGTTGCGCATACTCAGGCACCGTCCGGGCCGCCACGCTGCCGGGTCCGTCAATTGCCGGAAGGCAAGGGCCTCCAGATTTATGCCGAGTTCATACACTTTACCCTCAGCGCTGCCTACGCCGAGGTTAATGCTGGGTTCGCGATAATAAATGGGCAGCAGTTGGGCGTGACAGTCGGTGAAATGCAACAGACTGACGTTGCCAAAAGCCGGGATATCGTAGAGCTGTTCTGCGCTATTGGGCGTGTTTGAATCTGTAGGCACATAGATTTCCAATGGGATTCCCTTTTCAGACGCATTTGGAGCGGTAGATGACGGTGCTCATGGCCGCGTCACAGTTCATCTTGGCAAGCGAAAACGGTGGCCGGCGCGTCTGGAGCGAAGTCATTTGCTCTTACCCAAATGTTCCCGCAGCACGAACCTCGGTCGTGGCTGGGCGTTGACGTAGGCCGCGATATCGAGGGCGTCCTTGTCGCTCAGGTTGGGGTTGCCCAAGGGCATGGCGTTCTTGAGGTAGGTGGCCAGTTTGAGGTTTTGCGCCAAGCCCGCGCCGCTGTTGTAGGACTTGGCGCCCCACACCGGCGGGAACTTGCCCACGCCCGCCCCGTCGCTGCCGTGGCAACTGGCGCAGGTGGAGGCGTACAGAGTCCTGCCGTGTACCGCGTCGGCAGTGGCCGGGTCGATCTTCAGAGACGGCTGCGAGTTGGGGCCGAACGGGCCTTTCAGGCTCATCTTGACGGGATAACCCTCCGACAGCCAGGTGATATAGGTGGCGATGGCCACCGAGACTTCGCTGCCGTTGGGCGGGCGCACCCCGTTCATGCTGCGCATGAAACAGTTGAGGTTGCGGTCTTCCAGGGTAATGGTCTGTTTTTCCCGTGGCGTG
>JAJZUN010000231.1:3939-5439 GCA_021848555.1 Pseudomonadota bacterium
GGGTTGGTGCCGCCGTCGAGATGGCAGGAGGTGCAGGTGAGACTGTTGCCCACGTATTGCCGGCTCAGGGGATGGGTGTTGGTGTTGTTGACGATGTCGCGCCCCAGGGCGACGATTTTGCCCAGCTCGCCCGGCGGCAGCTCGGTAGGGACCGGCACCGGCTGGGCTTTGACGACTCCATCCCCTTGCGCCGAAACGGCGCCCGCGGCGGCGACCATCAGCGCCAAGCCGAAAGCGCTTCCCAGTGCCGCTTTGATTAGCGGATTTCTTTCCATTTTTGATTCCTTATCCATAGATCTGTCGTGTTGATATTCAGGGGGAACTCTACCTGTAGCTGTCCATATGAGCGCAAGCCAGACACAAAGTTCCTCTGTGTCGACAATCAGAGGGTGGATTCTACCCGCGCCCCGCGCCTGCGATTGGTGTACCGCAGCCCGCGTACCGTACCAAATGGTCATAGCGCTTGGGATCGTGACGACTAAGCAGATCGAGCCGCTGCGCGCCTGGTATCGCCTAAAAGGAAAGCCTCATATTTCAGCTCGAGCAAGCCCGTTTCGCTCTTGGCAGCGTCAATTTCGCCTCCAGCCCGCCCTCGGGGCGCTGCGCCAGTTCGAGAGAGCCCCCGAAGCGCTCGGTGATGGCGCAAACGATGGATAGCCCCAGTCCGCTGCCCCGGCCTGAGCCGCGCCGCCAGAAGCGATGCGTAACCAGAGCCAACTCCTCGGCGCTGAGTCCCGGCCCGCTGTCGCACACGCGGAAACAGATGGCGTCCTTCGAGGACCGCAGTTCCAGCCGGACGCTGTGTTCCGCCGGGGAGTGACGCAGGGCGTTGTCGAGCAGGTTGCGCAGCGCGGTGACCGCCAGGGCTTGGGGCAGTACCAGTTCGGCCGGGTTGCCGTCGCTGTCCAGCACGATGCGCTCGGGCGCCCCGGGCGCCGCATCGCGCATCGCCAGGCGGGCTACTTCATCGGCATGGGCGATACGCACGTCATCCCAGGAAAACGGGCCTTCCACTTGCGATAGTGTCAGCAGTTGCGCCAGCGTGTGTTGGAGCCGCGCCGCGCCCTCTTCCGCGTAATCGAGCGCCACTTCAGCCTCCTTGCCGCGGGTGATGCGCGCGACTTGCAGGTGCGTCTTGATCGCGGTGAGCGGCGTGCGTAATTCATGGGCGGCATCGCTGGTAAAGCGGCGTTCGCGGCTGATGGTCACGCTCATCCGCTGCAGCAACTGATTCAGGGTATCGACCAGCGGCAGCAGTTCGCGCGGCATAGGGGAGTCCGGAATCGGGGTCAGTGCATCCGGCGCCCGATTGGCCAGCGCCCGCCGCAGGCGTTCCAGCGGCACCAGAGCGCTTCTCACCCCGAGCCACAGCACCATCAAGCTGCCGATCAGGGCGGCGACAAAGGGTACGACCGCGGCAACCATCACATCGCGCAGCAACGTATTCCGCTCGGCCATGCGATCGGCGGTGGTGATGCGCAAACCGTGCGCTTCAAAGGT
>JAJZUN010000232.1 GCA_021848555.1 Pseudomonadota bacterium
CGATTGAAGCGTTCGATCAGATTGCGCGCTTTTTCCAGCTGGCCGTGCTTGTACTCGATCGAAGCGAGGTTGAGCAGCGCGAGCAGGTTATCGGGATCGCTGCGCAGCGCGCGTTCGAAATAGTCGACCGAATCGCGTCCGTCGTTCTTCTTGAGCGAGCACAATCCGGCGTTGACATAGGAGCGCGCCGGCGTCTTGTACAGCGGGTTTTTCAGCGCGGCGAAAAAGTAGGCAATCGACTGGTCCTCGCGCCCGGTGCGGCACAGGAACCAGCCGTAGTTGTTGTTGATGTCCGGATCGTTCGGGGACAACGCAAGCGCGCGCTCGAAACGCTTTTGCGCGATGTCGTTCTCGCGCAGGTCCATGTGCACCAGCCCCAGCACGCTGTAGGCCGGGGCATAATTCGGGTCGGCCTTGATCGCCGTGTGCAGCTCCTCCAGCGCGACACCGATGTTGCCGTGTTCAAAATACGCCGAGCCGAGTTCGGTATGTATGCGCGCGCGGTTGCGCGGATCGCCCGCCTCGCCGGTCATGGTGCCGGTATCGACCGTATCCTGGCTCGACGAAGACAGCGGCGCCTGGGCGCAGCCGCCGAGCGCCCCTGCGAGAGCGAGCGCCGCAAGCAGAAATCTCGATTTCAGCATGGCTGTATCTCCACCACACGGCGCGTGCGCCGAGTCTTGTCGTCCACCTTGCCGGCGAGTTGCCCGCAAGCTGCGTCGATATCGTCGCCGCGCGTCTTGCGCGTCGTCACCACCAGCCCCGCCGCAAGCAGAATTTCGGCAAAGCGGCGGATAGCCTCGCGCGGCGAGCGCTTGAAACCGGATTGGGGGAAGGGATTGAACGGAATCAGGTTGAATTTGCACGGGACGTCGCGCACCAGCGCGATCAATTCGCGCGCCTGCTCCGCGCTAGCGTTGACGCCATCGAGCATGACATATTCGAAGGTGATGAAATCGCGCGGCGCCTTGTCCAGATAGCGCCGGCAGGCTGCGAGCAGCTCGGCCAGCGGGTATTTCCGGTTGATCGGCACCAGCACGTCGCGCAGCGCATCGTTCGGAGCATGCAGCGATACCGCCAGCGCCACCGGACAAGCATCGCGCAGCCGGTCGATTGCGGGCACGATGCCCGAGGTCGACAGCGTCACGCGCCGGCGCGACAAACCGTAGGCGTTGTCGTCCAGCATCAGGCGCATGGCCGCAACCACATTGTCGAAATTCGCCAGCGGCTCGCCCATGCCCATCATGACCACATTGCTCACCATGCGCTCCCCCTTGGGGGTGGCGCCCAGCGCTTTGTTCGCGATCCACAGCTGGCCGATGATCTCGGCGGTAGTCAGATTGCGGTTGAAGCCCTGTTTGCCGGTGGAGCAGAATTTGCAGTCCAGGGCGCAGCCGGCCTGCGACGACACGCACAGCGTGCCTCTGTTCGCCTCGGGTATGAATACCGACTCGACTGCGTTGCCGTTGCCTACGTCGATCAGCCATTTGCGCGTGCCGTCGGCGGCCGTGGCATCGGAGGCGATGTGCGGCGCCTCGATGCGGGCGCACGCCGCGAGCTTATCCCGCAGCGGCTTCGCCAGGTCGCTCATGTTCGAGAAATCCGCCTCCCCGCACTGGTGCATCCAGCGCAGCAGTTGCTTGGCGCGAAAAGGCTTCTCGCCGATATCGGCGAAGAAGCCGGTCAGCTGCGCGGCGTCGTAGTTGAGGAGGTTGGGAGTCACGGCCGAGTGGAATTCAGCGTGTATAAATGTTGAGGCTGGGGAAAAAGTAGGCGATTTCCACTTTGGCGGTATCCATCGCATCGGAGCCGTGCACGGCGTTGGCGTCGATGCTGTCGGCGAAATCGGCGCGAATAGTGCCTTTGTCCGCCTTTTTCGGATCGGTGGCGCCCATCAGTTCGCGGTTCTTGGCGATCGCATTTTCGCCCTCCAGAACCTGCACCATCACCGGGCCGGAAATCATGAACTTCACCAGATCCTCGAAAAACGGCCGCCCCTTGTGCACCGCGTAAAAACCCTCCGCCTCGGCGCGGGACAAATGCAGCATGCGCGCGGCAATGATCTTCAAGCCATTGGTTTCAAAGCGGGAATAAATTTTGCCGATGACGTTCTTGGCCACCGCGTCAGGCTTGATGATCGATAGGGTGCGTTCCACTGCCATGCAAATCTCCAAAAGTTTCGGTTAGAAAAAGCTTAACGTTATATTTTATCAGGGATTTTGCTTTATGTCGCCTGCTTAACGAGAGCAAGATTCTGCCAGTCCCACAGCAAGGCGGGGGACCCGGACTTCAACGAAGCGTGGCGTCCGGTGCTAGGGCGCGCGGGGACCGATGGCTTTCGCTGGCATGATCCGCGCCATTTCTGGGTGAAGCGGCGCTTTGAAGCTCACCGGCTGGTGGACTGTTCCCGCCTGCCGGACGCATCAAAAAAAGAAGGCAGAACCGAAGTCCTGCCCTCTAGCGCGGTTTGCGGACACCTTGCCGGATCATTTCTTCCCTGCGGGAGCTCCGACCTTTTTTGCAGCTTTCTTATGCGCAAACTTGGGAACCATCTTGTATCGGTAGACTTCGGAAATTTCGCGATCATATCCGGGGTAAAAGCCCTTTGGCATGCCCAGTACGATTCGGGTTCCGCGATTGAATAGCACCAGCAATTCACCGGTCTTTGGATCGACAGCGCTGCCTTCGATCTCGCCCTGCCGCTTTACATCCGAGAACACTTTTTCTCGTACGACATGAGCGTAGGTCTTGTCGGTCACATCGATCCGATAGAGGTTATCCGGCTCGTCGAGATCTGCCGTTCCATCGTCAGCGGTCACGAACAGCTTGCCTTTCCAGTAATGGATGCCCTGGAGCCATTGCGGAACCGGCTGCAGGTGAACCTTGCGCAGATACTTGCCGGAGTCCAGGTCGTATTCGTAGATGTAACGGCCGCTCTCTTCGCCTACCCATGAAGTCATCCAGACCGTGCGCTTGTCGGTATCGACACAGATCGCCGACACTTCTTCCTGACCGCTGGACGGTTCGAACTTGAATGCCCGCTTGAGCTTCAAGGTATCCGCGTCGTGGATCGCGATCTGAATGTCTTTGCCAACACCGTCCATGAAGTTTTCGGCACTGACGAAAATCTCGCCGTTGAAGACGTCGATGCCGCCAATATGGTTGGAGGCGATCGGATAGCCTTCAAAGGGCGCTTCGTTGGACAGGAGCAACTTGCCGGTTTTGTCATACTTGTACAGCGCCTTGCTGCCGCTGACATAGTAGTAATTGCCATCGCTGGCAATACCCTGACGCCCTTTGACCTCAAAGGTGTCGATCAGCTTGTATTCATACATGGGCTCCGTACGCAGGGGCGTTGGAGCAGCAGCAACCGACGCGGTGCAAAAAAACGCAGATAACATCATTGGCAGCGCAGAGAGACGATAGCGTTCAAGCATGACGGACCTCCGTTTGAAAGTCGCTCTGGTCGAGGTGTGAAAATGAACAATCACGTTTTTGCAGACCGGCATCATCTTGCAAAACGGAACAAGCAGCGGCCGCAAATGGCATATTCCACACCAGGAAATCAACGCTATCAGTCAGAGAAATGCAGATGTTGATTTTTGTCAGAGAAAGAAACGAAAAACGTGGCGCCGAACATGGCGCAGACCGTCGCGTAGAGCTGCTTGGAGTTCGCTACCAGTCTAAGCTCGAGGTCCTAAGGTCAAGGGCACCGTGAAGCGGTCTATGCGTGCCGCTGCCAGATGATCGCCCAACCGAAATTTCCGGCTCCGGCCTGCCAGCCGGCTGCCACCCCCAGACCTGGAACCGCTGCCAGTGTGTTGCCACAATAGATGAGTGGCAGCCGCTCGCGCTCCCAGGGTGGCATGTGCGCTTCCTGCAACAGGTTTTTCAGGCTGCGCGTGGAACCCTTGGCCTGCAAGCGCAGCTTCTCGCCTCCCTGACGCAGCCTCAGGCTCAAACCCAGTTCACGCACGCGCGCACAAGCGAGGCCCGCCCCCTTTCTGCGCGCAAAGCGCAGCGTCCCGCCCAATTCGGGCAAGGGCCACACGCGCTTGCCGTCCCACTCGAGCCGCAATTCCGCCGGCGGGTCCGGCAGCAGCGGCAGCAGATAAGCCCTTCCGGCGTAGCGGCGCAGTTCGCGCGCGCCCAGCAAAATGCGCACGGCGGCGTCATCGCCCGCTTCGAACAACTGGCGCAACCCCTCCTGTAAACGGTCCGCCTCGGGCGCTGCCGCGCCTTGCTGCTGCAGCAGCCAGCGCAACAGATTCTTCGCCCGGGCGCTGCCCAGGCGCCGCAACTCCGCCACCGCCAGACTGTTGCGCTTCGCTGCGCGCTTCGCATCGACTTCGGCCACTTGATCCAGAACCTGGCTCGCCTCGGCCAGATGGCCGGCGGCGCGCGCCAAGGTAGCGCGGCACGCCGGAAAGGCCTGCTCGATGACCGGCAGCACGCGGTGCCGCAGGAAATTGCGGTCATAGCGCGTGTCGGCGTTGCTCTCGTCTTCCATCCACTTGAGTTTGTGTGCGCGCGCGTAGGCTTCGATCTGCTTGCGCGACAGCGCCAACATCGGGCGCAGGATCGCGGCGGCGGCGCGATCGCCGCGGCCCCGCTGCTCCCGCACCAAGGGCATCGACGCCCCGCCCTTCACCCCGGCGCCGCGCAGCAGCTGCAGCAACAAGGTTTCGGCCTGATCGTCCTGGTGCTGGGCAAGCACGATGAAATCGGCTTCGGTTTGCCGAGCGTAGACCTCATAACGGGCGCGGCGCGCGGCGGCCTCGAGCCCCTCGGCACGGTAGGGCGCGACATCGACTTCATGCAGCGCCAGCGCAATGGCGTGTCGCTTGCACAGGCGCGCACAGAACTCAGCCCAGCGGCGCGCATGCGGACTGAGGTTGTGGTTCACATGCACACAGGAAAGACGGAAGGCTAGCGGCCCGGCGAGCCGGCGCAGCAATTCCAGCAACACCACCGAGTCGATGCCGCCGGACAGCCCCAGCACCAGCTTGGCCCGGGGGAAAACGAAGGGCCTGAGCGCCGCGCCTACCGCGGCTTCAAGACCGTCGAAGCTATTCGGCTTCGACTTCCTTGAACTTGCCATAAGCCATCAGGCGGTCTAGACGTGCCTCCAGCAATTCGTCCACGCCTGTGTTCCCGAGCGAGCGCAATGCATCCTGCAAGGCCTTCTTCGTGTTCTGCATCATGGCCGCGTGGTCGCGATGCGCTCCGCCCAGGGGCTCGTTGATGATCTTGTCGATCAGCCCCAGGGTCTTGAGTCGGCTCGCCGTGATGCCCAGGGTTTCGGCCGCCTCGGGCGCCTTGTCCGCGCTTTTCCACAGGATGGAGGCGCAGCCCTCGGGCGAAATCACGGAGTAAATCGCGTATTGCAGCATCATTACCACGTCGCCGACCGCAAGCGCGAGCGCGCCG
>JAJZUN010000233.1 GCA_021848555.1 Pseudomonadota bacterium
GATCTGACCAGTATCAGCCAGTAGCTGAGCCGGCCAACGCGCTCGCTCAGCGCATCGATAAGGCCGGAAAGTCGGAGTAGTAGTTTCACGGGATTCCTCTGAATCAGTCAAGGATGCACAGCCGCGGATTTCGGGGGCGCGGCCCCGCGAATTATAGGGGATTTCACCCTGTTGACGCTAAGGATTTACCCTGATTGTGCCCGGACCCTGGGGGCCGCGCTCAGTTGCCGGCGATGGTCATGCCGTCCAAGAGGATGGAGCCGCTGCGGCGCGAACCGCGCGTGAGTTGGTCCGAGCCCACCGCGACTATGCCCTTGAACATGTCGCGCAAATTGCCGGCGATGGTGATCTCCTCCACCGGATAGCGGATCTCGCCGCCCTCCACCCAGTAGCCGGCCGCGCCGCGCGAATAGTCGCCGGTGACCATGTTGATGCCCTGCCCCATCAGGTCGGTGACGAACAGGCCGCGGCCCATTTTCTTCAGCAGCCCGGGCAGGTCGAGATCGCCGCTCTTGAGTATCAGATTGTGATTGCCGCCGGCATTGCCGGTGCTCTTCATGCCGAGCTTGCGCGCCGAGTAGGTGCCGAGGAAATAGCCCTGCAGCACGCCATCCTTCACCACCTCGCGCGGCCGCGTGGCGACGCCGTCGTCGTCGAAGTAGCAGCTTGCCAGCCCTTTCGGGAGATGCGGCTGCTCGGTAATCTGCACCAGCGGCGAGAACACCTGCTTGCCCAGGCTGTCCTGCAGAAACGAGGTCTTGCGATACAGGCTGCCGCCGCTCACGGCGCCGACGAAACTCGCCAGCAGGCCGCCGGCCATGGTCGCCTCGAACAGCACCGGCACTTTCATCGTCTTCAGCTTGCGGCTGCCCAGGCGCGCCAGCGCCCGCTCCCCTGCATAACGCCCGAGCGCCTCGCCCGTGGGCAGATCGCGCGCGGCGCGCGCCTCTGCGTACCAGTCATCGCGCTGCATCGCCCCGTTCTGCGCGGCGATCACCGCGCAGGAAAGATAGTGGCGCGTGGTCGGATAGCCGGCGGCAAAACCGTTGGAGTTGGCGACCACGAACTGGTGCTGCTGGGTCGAGACGCCCGCCCCTTCCGAGTTGACGATCCGCCGATCGAGCGCAAAAGCCGCAGCCTCGCAGGCGCGCGCGCGCGCGATCGCCTCGGCTATCGGCAGGTCCCAGGGGTGGAACAGATCGAGGTCATGGATCTCGCGCGCCATCAGATCCGGATCGGCCAGGCCGGCGCAGTCGTCCGCCGCGGTAAAGCGCGCGATGCTGACGGCGGCGGCCACCGTATCGGTGAGCGCCTTGGCGGAAAAATCCGAGGTGCTGGCAAAGCCCTTGCGTTTGCCCAGATAGGCGGTGACGCCTATGCTTTTGTCGCGGTTGTATTCGATGGTCTCGACCTCGCCCTTGCGCACCACGGCGGTCTGGCCATAGCCCTCGGACACATCGGTCTCGCAGGCGCTCGCGCCCTGCGCGGCGGCCTGCCTCAGCACGTCCAGGGCGATCTGCCTGAGCGTGTCCAGCGGATGGGTGAAACGCGCCGTCGTCATTGAACCTGTCGTCCTCGTACTTTGGCCATTGGGATGGAGTGCGATCTGCGAAAACCGTTATCATAGCAGGTACGAACCTACCGTACCCGGCACCATGCAAGACGCACCAGACAACGATAGCGACCGCGATCAGGTCGAAGCACCCAGCAAATCCGCCAGGAAGCGGGAGATGCTCGCCTTGCAAGAACTGGGGGTCGAGCTGGTCGGGCTGAACGCGCAGCAGCTGGAGACCATGCAGCTGCCGGAGGCGCTGCTGGACGCCGTGCAGGAAGCCCAGCGCCTGAACAAACACGAGGCGAGGCGGCGGCAGATGCAATTCATCGGCCGCCTGATGCGCGACCTCGACGCCGTGCCGATACGCGAGCGGCTGGCACAGTGGAAGGGAAAAGGGCGCGAGCACACGGCGCAGCTGCACGCGATCGAGCGCTGGCGCGACGAGCTATTGGCCGGAGATCAAGCACTGGAGCGCTTCTTGGGCCAGTACCCGGGCGCAGACAGCCAGCAACTGCGCACCCTGATCCGCAATGCGCGACGCGAACAGGACGCGGCCTTGCCGCCGAAGAGCTACCGCGAACTGTTCCGGGTGCTGCGCGAAATAACGACTGGCGAGGGTGCAGCCGATGACTGAAAATTCGTTTCAAAATGATCCAGATGTTCTGTTGATCGGCCTCGTTTCCGTCAGCGACCGCGCCTCCGCCGGCGTGTACCAGGACGAAGGCATCCCGGCGCTGGAGGCCTGGTTTTCGCGCGCCATCGCGGCACCGGCCTGGCGCACCGAGAAGCGTCTGATTCCGGACGAGCAGGCAGCGATCGAGGCCGCGCTGATCGAACTGGTCGACGGCGCCGGCTGCCATCTGGTGCTCACCACCGGCGGCACCGGCCCGGCCTGGCGCGACGTGACACCCGAGGCGACGCTGGCGGTCGCCGACAAGCCCATGCCCGGATTCGGCGAGCAGATGCGCCGCATCAGCCTGGAGTTCGTGCCGACGGCGATCCTGTCGCGCCAGGTCGCGGTGATCCGCTTTCGCCGCGGCCATAACACGACGCCGATAGGCAGTCTGATTATCAATCTGCCGGGCCAGCCCAAGTCGATCCGGGAGACGCTCGAAGGCCTCAAGGACCAGGACGGCAAACAGCTCGTACCGGGGATATTCGCCGCCGTGCCCTATTGCGTCGACCTCATCGGCGGGCCCTACATCGAGACCCGCGAGGACGTGATCAAGGCGTTCCGCCCGAAATCCGCAATCCGGCCGAAGAAAGCTTAGCCGCCTTGGGCACTGCACCCCTGGAAACCCTGGAGATCGAGACTGCGCCTGGTCCGCAGGCCAGCGTGATCTGGCTGCACGGCCTCGGCGCCGACGGCAACGACTTCGCACCGCTGGCCGGCGAAATCGAACTGCCCTGCGCCGTGCGCTACATTTTCCCGCACGCCCCGATGATGCCGGTGAGCATCAACGGCGGCTATGTGATGCGCGCCTGGTATGACATCAGCGATGCCGCCATCCGGCGCGAAGACGAAGACGGTGTGCGCGCCTCGCAGCGCAGCGTGGAAGCGCTGCTGGCGCGCGAGAAATCCCGCGGCGTCGCCGCGCACCGCATCGTGCTCGCCGGGTTCTCCCAGGGCGGCGCGATCGCGCTGCAGACGGGTCTGCGCCACGCCGAACGGCTTGCCGGCGTCATGGCGCTCTCGACCTATGTGCCGCTGGCAGACAGGCTGGCGGCCGAGGCGAACCCTGCCAACCGCGACCTGCCTATCTTCATGGCACACGGCGCGCGTGACCCGATGATCGCCATCGACCGCGCCAAGGAGTCGCGCGATCTGCTGCTGCAGCAGGGTTACGCGCCTGAGTGGAGGGAATACCGGATGGAGCATTCGGTGTGCCCGCAGGAAATCGCCGATATCGCCAAGTGGCTGGCGCGCGTGCTCGCCTGAAGCCGGCAAACGACCACCCCGGCTGAGTCCTGCAGTCCGGGGCTCAATGCACCAGTTGATTGATCTCGATGATGGGCAGCAGGATCGCGAGCACGATCATCAGCACCACGCCGCCCATCACCAGGATCATCACCGGCTCGAGCAGGGTCAGGAACACGGCCAGGCGCCGCTCCAGCGCCTGGGTTTCGAGCTGCGCTGCGCGCTGCAGCATCTGCTCCAGCTTGCCGCTCAGCTCTCCGCTCGCGACCAGATGGATCATCAGCGGCGGAAACACGCGCGTTGCGCCCAGCGAGCGCGCCAGGCTCTCGCCTTCGCGCACGCGCTCGATGGCGCCTTCGATCGCCTCGCGCATCACCATGTTGGTCATCACGCGCGCGCCCGAATTGAGCGCGGACAGGAGCGGCACCCCGCCGCCGACCAGGATCGCCAGGGTGCTGGCGAAACGCGAAGTGTTGACGCCGCGTATCAGCGCCCCGAGCCAGGGCGTGCGCAGCAACAAGGCATGCCAGCTGCGCCGCGGTCCGTCGCGGCGCAGCGCCTGCTGCAGCGCGACCGCGGTGCCGATGACAGCGACGGTAATATACGGCCAGGCGGCGCGCAGGAAATCGGACAACCCGATCAGCGCGCGCGTAAGCATGGGCAGGCTTTGCCGCGACTGCTGGAACACCTGCACGATCTGCGGCACGACGAACACCAGCAGGCCGGTGACGATGCTGACCGCAACCAGGGTGACCAGTACCGGATAGAGCAGCGCGAGGCTGGTTTTCTGCTTCATTGCCTGGCGCGCGTCGAGATAATCGGCGAGGTGCTGCAGCACCGTGGGCAGCGCTCCCGATTCCTCGCCGCCATGCACCAGCGCCCGGTAGAAATCGGGGAAGCTCCTGTCATAGCTGCCCAGGGCGCCGGCGAGCGAGAGTCCGGCGGTGATCTCGGACTTGACGCCGCCCAGCACTTCGCGCGTCATCGGCGAGGACGCCTCCTCGATCAGCGCGCTCAGGCACTGCTCCATGGTCAACCCGGATGCGAGCAAAGTCGCCATCTGCCGGGTCACCAGGCTCAGTTCGTCCGACGAGATGCCGCGCGCCCACGGCTGCCGCGCGCGCTCGCGCGCCCGCACCAGATCGATCGCCGAGGGCAGCAGCCCCTGGGCGCGCAATTGCGCGCGCGCCTGGCGCGGCGTATCGGCCTGCACCACCCCCGATACCGCGCGCCCGGCCGCGTCCAGCGCCTCGTAGCGGAAGGACTCCACGGCTACTCGCGCGTCACGCGCACCACCTCTTCAAGGCTGATCGTGCCCTGGGCGGCCCAGCGCATGCCGTCGTCGCGCAACGAAAGCATGCCGTTGGCAACCGCGTGGTCGCGCAGCGCCTGTTCGGAGGCACGGTCGTGGATCAGCCGGCGCAGCGCATCGTCGACGCTGAGCAATTCGTAAATGCCGGTGCGGCCGCGGTAGCCGGAATGATTGCAGGCGGGGCAGCCCTGCGCCGTATAGAAGCTTCCTTTCATCGGCGCGAACCCCAGCGCCTTCAACTGCTCCCCATCCGTGGAATACGGCTTGCGGCACTCCAGGCAAAGCCGGCGCACCAGCCGCTGCGCCACCACGCCGATCAGGCTGGTGGCGAGCAGGAACGGCTCCACGCCCATATCGACCAGCCGCGTGACTGCGCTCACCGAATCGTTGGTGTGCAAGGTGGCGAACACCAGATGGCCGGTCAGGCTCGCCTGCACCGCGATCTGCGCCGTCTCCAGATCGCGGATTTCGCCGATCATGACGACGTCCGGGTCCTGGCGCAGGATGGTGCGCAAGGCGCGCGCGAAACTCATTTCGATGCGGGTGTTGATCTGGGTCTGGCTGATGCCGTCGAGGTCGTACTCGATCGGATCCTCCACCGTCATGATGTTGAGCGCCTTCGGATCCAGCCGGGAGAGCGAGGCG